>NZ_JBISEO010000019.1:0-63071 GCF_044383795.1 Paenibacillus sp. JSM ZJ436 | reverse complement strand
CACGTTTGGTGGTGATGGCGGAAGGGTTCCACGCGTACCCATCCCGAACACGACCGTTAAGCCTTCCAGCGCCGATGGTACTTGGACCGCAGGGTCCCGGGAGAGTAGGACGCCGCCAAGCGAAGAACCATCGTCGATGACATCGACGGTGGTTTTTATTTTGTCTGTTTCATCCGTGCTGGCAGAAACAGATGAAGATTTTGTTACCGAATCTTATGGGAAATCAGTATAATAGGAATAGTATAAAACAGGTCATACGTCATTTCCGTACATTCAGATATATGTAATGTATAGGTTAAACGGTCTAGGATTACAGCCTATCCACCACTCAACATTCAAGATCAACATGGGAAGTCCGGTAATACATGTGGATGCGGCTGGGAAGGAGGTTATTTCATGCGGAACAGCAGGATGCGTCTTGCAGGGGGGATTTGCGCAGGAGCAATTTTGCTGATGGGGTCTGGGTGCAGTATTTCGGACAAACCTACATGGGAATCTTTTGATGGAGCCGCGAATGTGAAGTCGTTTCCGGTGCCTAAAGAAGCCAATCGAACGGAGCAGGCCAAGGGCACGGGGGAGCTTGATTATGTAAGATATGTTCTGCCAGGCCTGAAGGAAGATGAAAGTCTTCCCGAGCCTTATCTTGAAGAAATTAAATCATGGGGCTGGCAGGAGAAAGAAGATCAGGAAGGCACATCACCGATTATTTTTGAAAAAGGAAAAAATATCGTCCACCTCACGGTACACGACGATTCATTGATAATTACGATACCGGCACCTGTTAAGAAAGAGTTGCAAGGGCTGGAAAGTAAGAAATAGACCTTTATCCACATGGATAAAGGTCTTTTTAATCGTTTATTGAGAATAGTAGGATACATCATCCGGTCCGAACTTCAGCATGCCGTCCTTATACTGCCGCGTTAACCGGTACCAGGCATAATAGCGCGGTCCTACCAGCCAGAGATGCCAAAAGTATGCTGAGATTGTAAATGAGAGCGGAGACCAGAATGCCATCAATGCGATGAGAACGCACCCCATCCAGCCCGTATGCCATTGTACCTTGATAAATCGGAAGCTGCTGACATGCTGCTCAGGCATATAACCGATCCAGGGTGCTTGGAGGCTAAACCGCCATTTACGCGAGGAGAGGGACCCTGTCAAATGCAGAACGGATCTGCCAATGACAAATTGTATCCAAAAAATGAGCATGCCTGACAGGAGAAAGAAAATAAAGCTGTCCCAGGAGAGGATGACCATTTGGGAAGCGACTGCAGCACAGGGAAGGAGAAGGTAGGTAGTCCACATCCAGCGGGGCAATGTGATTTTTTTGAGCAGTCGGTATTGATAAAAAGTCGCTTTCTGATGAGATTGATCGGCCATCGTGCTCACGGCCCTCCTTTAGTAGCTTCGATAGAAAAGAGTATGTACTTGTTTTATCGGCTGGCAATGAAATTTTGTGAAGATTTGTAGGTACAGACACCTTTCGTCAGGCACTACACATAGTATATGTTGAAAAGGGCATAAATGGAAATCACAACCTATGAAAAGGTTTAAAATACTAGAAAACCTGTCATACTAATAGTAAATCAATGGAGGTGGGTTGGCTCATGGAAGAGATGGCGGGACAAATGTGCATCGTATGCAGCCAGATCAAGCAGGAGGGGATCACGATTGTTTCCCAGTTCGTCTGTGAAGATTGTGAGTCCGAAATCGTGCATACGAACGCAGAGGATGCGAAGTATCAGTACTTTATTCATCGTTTAAAGCAAATTGCTGTAACACATTGAGGCCTTAGGGGGCCTTTTTTTATTGAGTGTAACCATCCAGTCTTCATGAGGCATAGGCGTGAGAAGCATTTTACGTTAGAATAGAGGTAGTTAAACCAGGCTTGGAAGGATTATGACGATGTCGATAGAGTACAGGGATGCTCAACTACGAAATAAAGAAAGTGCCCCCTTATGGGAGGCTTTGCAGAATTACCGCCAGAAGGGAAGAACCTCGTTTCATGTGCCGGGACATAAGAACGGAAAGGCCTATATGGGGGTGCCCGGGGCTGATCTGTTGATGGATGTCCTTTCTGTCGATGTGACAGAGATTACGGGAACCGATGATTTGCATCAGCCGGACGGTGTTATTTTGGAAGCACAACGACTGGCTGCGGATTGTTTTGGGGCGGAGGAGAGTTTTTTTCTGGTGGGGGGAAGTACGGCCGGTAATCTGGCGATGATTCTGACGGTATGCGCGCAGCCTGGGGATTTGATTCTGGTTCAGCGCAATGTACACAAGTCAGTGCTGAACGGACTGATGCTCGCAGGAGCACAGGCTGTTTTTCTGGATCCGGAGGTGGATGCAGGGAGCGGTCTGGCTATTGCCCCGTCGCTGGCAGCAGGGAGTGCTGCGCTGTCTGCCTACCCAAAGGCCAAGGGTGTGCTTCTGACGATGCCTAATTATTATGGTATGGGTACGGATCTGACGGCGTGGAGTGAGCTTTGTCATGCGGCGGGGATCCCTTTGCTGGTGGATGAAGCACATGGCGCACATTATGGCCAGCATCCTGATCTGCCCCGGCACGCCTTGTCATGCGGAGCAGATGTCGTTGTGCAGTCGACGCACAAAATGCTTGCCGCCATGACGATGGGCGCCATGCTGCACGTGCAGGGACCGCGGTTGGACCGCGCCCTGCTGCGCCAGCGCCTCGCCATGGTGCAAAGCTCGAGCCCATCCTATCCGGTAATGGGCTCGCTCGATCTGGCCCGGCGCCTGATCCATGCGCAGGGCCCAAGTGCTTTCACGGCGGGGCTCGCCGCCGTGAACACCTTCAAGCGCGGCCTCGCACAGCTGCCGCGCCTGGGGCTGCTGCAGCCGCCGCAGCCCCGCAGCCCCGCCGCCGCAAGCCCGGCCGGCGGACAAGACCCGCCGCCGCAGCAAGCTGGGCCGGCGGCGTACACGCATCAGGACCCCTTCAAAGCGGTCATATATGACCGCACGGGGGCCCTGAGCGGCTTTGCACTTCAGCGCGCGCTAGAGGAGCGCGGCTGTGTGCCGGAGATGAGCGACGAGCATCACGTCGTTCTGCTCTTTACGCTTGGCTCCACGGAGGAGGATGCCAAGCACCTCTTACAGGCTCTGCAGCATATGGTGGAGGAAGACCTGGGCGAACAGCCAGCAGACTCCAATGAGGAGCCCGATCAGCTCAGCCCGGCTGACTCCTCACCTCCGGTGCAGTCGCCGCAGGAGCTGCAACGGCTAGACTCCAATGAGGAGCCCGATCAGCTCAGTTCGTCTGCGCCCTCACCTCTGGTGCAGTCGCCGCAGGAGCTGCAACGGCTAGACTCCAATGAGGAGCCTGATCAGATCAGCTCGGCTGACTCCTCACCTCAACTTAAGCACCCGGCGACTCACAATGTTTCCACGTGGAACATTTTTGAAGCTCAAAGCTATAGTGAGCCGGTGGCATTTCATCTGGGCACATTGGATCCGAAGGAACTGACAGCCCTGCCGCCGGAGCAGTGTGCTGGAGAGATTGCCGGAGAGACGATCATCCCATACCCGCCAGGCATTCCGCTGCTGTATGCGGGGGAGCGTATTACCCCGAAGCAGGCGAAGCGGCTTGTCCGGTTAAGAGATCTAGGAGCGAAATGCCAAGGTGCGGCGGATCCGGCACTGCGCACCATCCTAGTGCGAAATACTTCAGGAAAGCAGGTTACGTCATGAACCGCAAACCCATGTTTATTACGATTGAGGGAGGTGAGGGCTCCGGAAAAACAACGATGGTTGGCCGTTTAGCAGCTTATTTTCAAAACCATTCCATTCCTTATTTAATCACCAGAGAGCCCGGAGGCATCGAGATTGCGGAGAAGATACGATCACTCATCCTGGATCCCAGCCATACAGAGATGGATGCCCGGACCGAGGCACTGTTGTATGCAGCCGCCAGAAGGCAGCATCTCGTCCAGAAGGTAGAGCCAGCCTTAGCCAACGGTCTGACCGTACTATGTGATCGCTTCGTAGATAGCAGTCTGGTATATCAAGGCCTTGGGCGAGGGATCGGGATGGAAGAGGTATGGAGACTGAACCAGTTTGCTATTGAAGACCGTATGCCGGATCTGACACTGCTGCTCGATCTGGACCCGGAGACCGGACTGTCGCGCATTGCAGCCAATGAGGAGCGTGAGTACAACCGCCTGGATATGGAAAGCCTTGAATTTCACCGCAAGGTGAGGGAAGGGTATCGACAGGTGGCGCAGAGAGATCCGGAACGAATCCGGATTATTGATGCATCCAGGCCGCCGGCCCTCGTTGAAAAAGAGCTCATACGAGCACTGGAAAGCACAGTATTAAAGGGTTTTTGATCAGCTTTGTCAAATAATAAACATACGGCTTCTAAACATGCCGATATTAATAAGGAGGGACATGGCATATGAAATTGATCGTGGCGATTGTACAGGATAAGGACAGCAACCGTCTGTCGGCCGGTCTGGTTAAAGCAAATTTCCGGGCAACGAAGCTGGCCAGTACCGGAGGCTTTCTGAAAGCGGGCAATACGACGTTTATGATCGGGGTCGATGATACGCAGGTAGAAAGCGTGATGAACGTCATTCGCAATAGCTGTAAGGTACGTGAGCAGCTGGTTACGCCGGTAACCCCGATGAGCGGGACGACCGATTCGTATCTGCCGCTTCCTGTCGAGGTGCAGGTGGGCGGAGCTACTGTGTTCGTGCTTCCTGTTGAGCGGTTTGAGCATTTCTAATCTGCACCTGATGTCTCGACGAACAGCCCGCTGCCGAGTATAAAGAGGGAATGCTTCAATCGGAAGGCTTGCATGAGAACCGCACGCGGCTTTCTTGTTCTCATTCAATATACTCGGCAGCTGATGATGAGATGATGAAGCTGGGCGGATTACACCCGACAACGGTAGCTAATGAAAGCAAGTCTCCTGTAAATATAAGAAATGATACCCTAAAAGGCGGTGATGGCATGAAAATCAATCCAGGCTTTCGACCTCTAAAAAGCGAGCTGACCACTGCGGACAATAATGCCAAGCCGGTGCAGCAGAAATCCTTCTCGGATATTATGTACCAGCAGGGAGAAAAGGCTACGAATGAGGAATTAAGCCGGCAGATGCGGGAAATTGCAATGCAGGGCGAGCGCCTGGCGAGAGTCATGACGATCCGCGAATTAAAGGCCTACCGATTCATGGTGAAGCGATTTCTGGAAGAAACCGTCCGCCGGGGCGTAAAGATGAAGGAAACCCGCGGGTGGGACCGTCGGGGAAGAAGCAAGCGTTACAACGTAATTGATGAGATTGATTCCCTGCTGCTGGCGATGGCAGACGAGCTGCTGGAGAGTGAGCAGGGCAAGATTGAGCTGTTGAGCAAGATCGGAGAAATCCGCGGAATGCTTATTAATTTAGCTTTTTAGCATGCATGCCATCCATAAAGGGTTGGCAGTAGATGAATGGGAAAGTGAGAGGACTTATGTCTTTTAACGATATATTGGGGCAGGAGGCTGCCAAGCAGCTGCTTCAAAATGCCATGCGGCGCAAGGCCATCAGTCACGCTTATTTGTTCAGCGGGCCCACGGGTGCGGGACAGCTGGAGATGGCCGTGATGTTTGCGAAGGCGCTCTTTTGTACAGAGGAGAGTGATGATGCCTGCGGCAAGTGCCTGGAGTGCCGGAAGGTCGATCATGGCAACCATCCGGATCTGACGATGATCTCGCCGGATGGCGCCAGCATAAAGATTGACCAAATCCGCGAGCTTCAGCGGATTTTTTCATACCGCTCGCAGAAGAATCATCCCAAGGTTTATATTATCGAGCATGCTGACAAAATGACGGTTCAAGCCGCCAACAGCCTGCTGAAATTTCTGGAAGAGCCGCAGCTGCCTGCCGTGGCCATTTTGATCGCCGAGAATGGACAGGCGCTGCTGCCTACGATTCAATCCCGGGTGCAGAAGGTCCCTTTCAGGGCGCTGGATTCCGCGATGATGGAACAGGTGCTGATTGCTGAGGAATATCCTGCAGCCCTTGTCCGGTGCGCCGTTCATCTGGCCTCCGGATTAGAGGGGTGCAGAGCAATTTTAAATGAGAATTGGTTTGCAGAAATTAGAAACGTAATGTTACAATTAGGGAAGGAGTCTGTGAACCGCTCCGGCATGGCTATGATCACAGCAAGCCAGAAGGTGTTCAGAACCGGACTCTCGGAGCATTTGGACATGCTCTTCAGCCTGTTTCATTTATGGTTTAAAGACATGATCAATGTCCAGTACGGCAGGCAGGATTGCCTCGTTTTTATAGATCAGGCTGAGTTCATCACCGGTCATGCTTCAGCCCGTAGCACATCACAATGGGTCTCCTGCATGGATTTGGCCGCAGAGTGTCAGAAGAAATTACGCTACAACGTCAACGGACAGCTCTGTCTCGAGCAATTGTTATTGGGGATGGGCGAAGCTCCGGCGTGAGATTACCCCATACACCCGTAAGGGCCAATAGGCAAGGCTAACAAGGGGGTTAATTTTTTGTACAGCGTAGTGGGTGTCCGCTTTAAGAAAGCGGGCAAGGTATATTATTTTGATCCGCTGGATCTTCCCGTAGAGAAGGAACAATGTGTCATTGTAGAAACTGCTCGGGGGATTGAATACGGACATGTAGTGATTGGCAAGAAAGAGGTTCAGGAATGTGATGTGGTGCTTCCTCTGAAGAAAGTGATCCGCATCGCCGGCGACAACGATGCTAAGGTGGTCGATGAGAACAAGCTGGCGGCGAAGGATGCCTTCACGACCTGTTTAAATAAAATCCGGGATCACGGACTGAAGATGAAGCTGGTGGATGTGGAATTCACCTTTGACCGCAACAAGATTATTTTTTACTTTACAGCTGAAGGGCGCGTAGACTTCCGGGAGCTGGTGAAGGATTTGGCAGGCATTTTCCGCACTCGAATTGAGCTTCGCCAGATTGGCGTACGTGACGAGGCGAAGATGCTGGGCGGTCTGGGACCTTGCGGACGAGTGCTTTGCTGCTCCTCTTGGCTGGGTGATTTCGAGCCCGTATCGATCAAGATGGCCAAGGATCAGAGCTTGTCGCTGAACCCGACGAAGATTTCCGGTCTTTGCGGAAGATTAATGTGCTGCTTGAAGTTTGAGCATGATAACTATGAAAGCAGCAAGGAAGAGCTGCCTTCTGTGGGCAAGCTTGTCGTAACCTCGCTCGGAGACGGGAAGGTTGTCGGCGTGAACGCAGATAAACGAACCGTACATGTACAGCTGTTCGAGATTGGCAAGGTTAAGGAGCTTCCGCTGGATGACGTGGTCATCAAGTAGACTATAGAATGGTTACTTTCGGGGTGTAATCTTGGAGAAGAACAACATTTTTACGCGCATTCAAGAGATGGAGTCCCAGCTGGGGCATATGAACAGTGAACTGGGTGAGCTGAAGCAGATCATCAAGGAGCTGCTGGAGGATAACCATCGTCTCGGCCTGGAAAATGAACAGCTCCGCAAGGTGCTGAAGAGAGAGGTTCAGCCGGCAGACCCTGCAGCCTCCGCTTCCTCGACATCCAAATCCCGGGCTGCTGTGCAGGCAGGCGCGGAGGATATGGTTGGAGAGGGATATGATAATCTGGCCCGCTTGTATCATGAGGGCTTTCACATTTGCAATGTCTATTACGGACATTTGCGGACCGAAGGCGATTGTCTATTCTGTCTGTCGTTCCTGAACAAGTGACAGCTAATGTCAGCCGTAGAGTATAACCGTTATTACTATATACAAGAGATCCAACAAGCCGTAGGAGGGTACAGATGCCTACGGCTTTTTTTGTAATCCAAGAGGAGGCCTCCTGTAAGCATCGGAGGTGTAAAGTTTAATTATAGAAGGAATGGATGTTCATCATGATCAAGAAACCGATACAGCTACAGCCATCTGAACGTGTGGATGATTTGCTAACCCATAATATGGGCATTATACAGAGCGATGAGGTATTCAGCTTCTCCATGGATGCCGTGCTGCTGGCCCGCTTTGCCCGGGTTCCGCGGCGGGGAAGGCTGCTGGATCTATGCAGCGGGAATGGCGTCATTCCGCTCCTGCTGTCCACGGCCACAGAAGCAAGCCTGGAGGGCATTGAAATTCAGCCACGGCTTGCTGACATGGCGCGCCGAAGCATTGCCTTGAATGGGCTGGAGGAACGCGTAAGCATGCGGGAAGGAGATCTTCGGGAGCTCTACCTGGAAACAGGCCACGGCGTATATGACTATATTACCGTGAACCCGCCCTATATGCCGCTTAACGGCAGTGATAGAAAGCTGAATGAGCATCAGGCGATTGCCCGCCATGAAATCCACTGTACGCTGGAAGAGGTCATTCAGGCCGCATCCCGGCTGCTGCGCTCCGGCGGAAAGCTGGCTATGGTGCACAAGCCTCACCGGCTTGCAGAAATTATGGTGCTGCTGCATCAATACCGGCTGGAGCCCAAGATCATCCGGTTCGTCCATCCCCGAGCAGGTGTGGAGGCCAATATGGTCCTGATCGAATGTCTCCGGGACGGAAAGCCAGAGGTCCGGCTGCAGCCGCCGCTCCTTGTTTATGATGAACAGGGTGTGTACTGTCCGGAGTTGCTGGAAATCTATTACGGAAAAGAGGAAACCTCATGAGCATCAGCTCCCAGAGCAGCTTTCAGTCGCCAGCCTCCGAAGGCGGCCCTGGCGCGCTATATCTGGTTGCCACACCGATTGGCAATCTGGAGGATATGACATACCGCGCCGTGCGTACCCTTTCAGAATGCGATATTATCGCAGCCGAGGATACGCGGCAGACCCGCAAGCTGCTGACGCATTTTGACATTCAGCCGAAGCAGCTGTTTAGCTATCACGAGCATAATAAAGGGGCGAGCGGTCCTGAAATTATCAGGTATATAATAGAAGGAAAAAATGCAGCCATCGTCAGCGATGCCGGCCTGCCGGCCATTTCCGACCCCGGAAGCGATCTGGTTCGGCTCGCTATAGCAGAAGGTATTCCCGTCATTCCGGTTCCCGGAGCTAACGCGGCCCTTTCTGCGCTGATTGCCTCGGGGCTCTCAACGGAGCGGTTCACGTTCATCGGTTTTCTCCCCCGAGAGAAGAAGGATGCGGTGGCTCTGCTCCAGTCTCTTCCGGCATCTGCAGGCTCACTGCTGTTCTATGAGTCTCCTCACCGGATCAAGAAGACGCTCTCCTTCATGCAGGAAGCGCTCGGTCATCGCCGAGCGGTCCTGGCCCGGGAGCTGACGAAGCGGTATGAGGAATTTACCCGCGGCACGCTCCAGGAGTGCATGGAGTGGCTGGAGGAGCATCCACCGATCGGAGAATACTGCGTGGTTCTGGAGGGAGGCAGCCAAGAAGAGGAGCAGAAGGAGCGGGACTCCTGGTGGCAGAGCATGTCTATAGAAGATCATGTGGCGCATTACGAAGAGACTGGTCTGAGCCGGAAGGATGCCATGAAGAAAGTCGCATCCGACCGGGGAGTGTCCAAGCGGGACATTTATAATGCGCTGCTATAGCCTTTATATTGATGGAAAGCGGCAGGAGTTGAAGCGTTCGGGAACACCGAGCGCTTCGCAAAGCTGCTGTATCGGGCGTGAGCACACAAAAAAGAACCCTCCGGCGCCATAAGCGCTGGAAGGCCATAAAGGAGATATATAAAGGTTAGAATTAATGCAAGCAGCATGACTTATTCTATGGATTGTATCTCAAATAGAAATTAGTTGGCTACCGGTGACGGAATTTCAGATACACACTCATGGCAGACGATCTTGCCCTTGAAGTAGGTTACGTTCTCGGCATTGCCACAGAAAATGCAGGCTGGCTCGTATTTCTTCAGCATAATGCGCTCGCCGTCTACATAGATCTCCAATGCGTCCTTCTCACCAATGCCCAGCGTACGGCGAAGCTCAATCGGAATAACTACCCGTCCTAGCTCGTCTACCTTTCTTACAATACCTGTTGATTTCATCATAACTGATTCATGCCCCTCTCGCTATAATTTAAAAAAGTCATTTTTCGACATAGTTCTATCTTTTATGTTATTTATAGTACCAACGATTCCCAAAACAGTCAACCTGTTTATTTGAGAATATCACACCTATTAACAAAATTATAGTGAGAAAAAGCTTTATATGATCACAAAAAGTTCAAAAACCTGTTATTTTTAAGGGAATCTTCAGATTTGTCGATTTGGAAGTCGCCATTTTACGTAATTCGACATTATTCTACAATATGCGTCAAAAGTAGTGAAAGCTCACCATTCAGTCCATCACATTGATCTTGAGAAGGAGAGGATATGCATGAGACGTTCCATTTCGGAAGAGAAGGTATTCAAGGACCCCGTTCATAACTATATTCATGTCCAGGACGATTTGATTTGGCGGCTGATCAACACGCCGGAGTTTCAGCGGCTGCGCCGGATTCGGCAGCTAGGCACCTCCTTTCTGACCTTTCACGGGGCGGAGCATAGCCGATTCTCGCACTCCTTGGGTGTCTATGAAATTACGAGAAAGATTATTTCTCAATTTGAACGGGGCAGCTATCCGGATTGGCCAAAAGAAGAGCGGCTGGTTGCCTTGTGTGCTGCGCTCCTGCATGATTTGGGCCATGGTCCTTTTTCACATTCTATAGAAGAAGCCTTTCATATGAATCATGAGGATTGGACCTGCAGAATCCTGACAGAGGATACATGTGTCAATGAGGTGCTGACCAGCCATGATCCGGATTTCCCTCGCAAGGTCGCTGCTGTCATTCAGAAGAGCTATGACAAGCCCATTGTTAGTAATCTGGTCACGAGCCCGTTGGATGCAGATCGCATGGATTATTTGCTTCGGGATGCGTACTATACGGGTGTTAACTATGGCACGATTGATTCCGATCGGATTCTCAGGCTGCTTCGGCCCTATAAGGATCGGGTGGTGGTTAAGCAGTCCGGCATGCATGCGGTCGAGGATTATTTGATGTCACGTTACCAGATGTACTGGCAGGTCTATTTTCATCCTGTGACGAGAAGCTCCGAAATTATATTACGGCAAATATTCCGCCGGGCGAAGGAGCTGTTCCGGGATCGATATCCTTTTCAATTCATGGTAGAGCCGCTGCCGGCTTTGTTTGAGGGCAATCCTGATGTCAATCAGTATTTGCGCCTTGATGAAGCGCTTATACAGACCGCTTTTCTGCAATGGACCTATGAAAAGGACGACCTGCTCCGGGATCTTTGCTGCCGCTTTATGCACCGCCGATTGTATAAATATGTAGAAATCGATCATATCGACAAAGAGACGATCGACGAGCTTCGCCAGGCCTTTCAGGAAGCGGGATTGAATCCGGAATATGACCTGGAGGTTGATTTTCCGACCGATCTGCCCTATGATGAATTTCCTTCAGGCTCTATAGCAAGCCATAAGCAGATTTTACTACTGGACCGGTTTGATCAGCTGCGGGAAATCTCCGAGGTATCAGACATTGTGCGCTCCATCAGCGGCATTCACCGCGGACGCTCCCATCTATACTACCCGGAGGACAAGCTGAGAACGGTGTGGGACACATTGCCCGCTGACGTCACCAGTCTGCTTGCACGGTAGTGCACAGGAACCTGTGGCTGCTCATGTCCAGATCGAGCTGGAATGATGGATACAAAGGTCAAGCTGATTTATTTTCGACAGGAAGGGAGCTTTACACGTTATGTTATTCGACACTCATACCCATTTGGATTCTGCAGCCTTTGATGAGGACCGTGAAGCCGTCATTCAACGGGCAGTAGACCAGGGAATTACGCGTATGATCAACATTGGCTTCAATCGTGAGACCATCCCGACGACGATGCAGCTCGCTGAAAAATATGATTTTATATATGCAGCCGTAGGCTGGCATCCGGTAGACGCCATTGCGATGAAGGAGGAGGACCTGGAGTGGATTGCCTCTCTGACCGCTCACCGGAAGGTTGTAGCCATTGGCGAAATTGGACTGGACTACCATTGGGACACGTCTCCCAAAGAGATACAGCATAAGGTGTTCCGGCAGCAGATTCAGCTGGCGAAGGAGCTGAATCTGCCCATCGTGATTCATAATCGGGATGCGCATGAGGATGTCCTGCGAATTCTGAAGGAGGAAAAAGCGTCGGAGGTGGGCGGCGTCATGCACTCCTTCTCCGGCAGCTGGGAAACGGCCAAGCAGTGCCTGCATATGGGCTTTCATATTTCCTTCGGCGGACCCATTACGTTCAAAAATGCCAAACAGCCTAAAGAGGTGCTGACACAGGTGCCGCTGGACCGCCTTTTACTGGAAACCGATGCGCCATATTTGACACCGCACCCGTTCCGGGGAAAAAGAAATGAGTCCTCTTACGTGAAGTATGTGGCAGAGCAAGCCGCTGCATTGAAGGGGTTGTCTCTGGAAGAAATTAGTGAAATTACAACCCGAAATGGTCTGGAACGATTTGGGATTTGATGAAATCGGGAGCAAAAGCGGTGAAAAAGCGAGTATTTGCGATGAATTAAGATTTTATCATCAAAAACGGTCCGATTATTACAATAATTTAACTATTTATCAGAAAAAATGTGGTTGAACGTTGCTTTACAACCTGCATGTAAAGAGAGTATCATCTTTTCAGTACTTATGAAGCGCTGGTTTGACACCAGCAGCATATTCATTTACAAACCGTCTCGCTTAATCTCCAGATCATGGAGAACGGGGGAACCGATACAGGGTCAACGAGCAACCATACATAAGGGCTGTGAGCACTGTATTTGATTTCAATTCGGGTCTTTGGGGTGAATTTGAGGGCAGCCGCCATGAGCGGTTGACTCGAGATAGGGCGTCTCTCTTACGTCCGAACCCGACAGCTAACCCCGTAAGCGTAAATAAGAGAGGCAACGGTCGTGCATCCTTTCCAAGACTACAGCTGGAAAAGCCACGAGAAGAGTCTCTAATACTCTTTTTCGGGCTTTTTTTATATTCAGAATATTGGAGAGAGCGCCATCATACCCTGGGATACACAAGGGGGGTGGCAGAACACATGCACGAACAGACGGGGCGTAACGCAGGGTGCACATCTATAGCGGGGCACTCTGTGAGACAAATTTGCTATAGTCGCGTCATATACACTCATGCATGATCTAGAGGGCGGGGCTATGAAGGAGGATGAAGCAGTGGGCGTTTTACAACCAGAACAGACCCATGATTCACAATCATCCAGCATGTCATACGCATTACGATGGAAGCATGATTTTCTGCGTCAACTGATGCTGGCGGCCTTTGGCACCATCACCATTACGCTGCTCGTACTGCTGATTATACACAACCAGTCGGGCAAAGAAATTCACCTGGTGGTCGATGGACGGGTGACCACGGTGGAAACGAATGAGGCCATGCTGCAAAATGTGCTGGAAGAGCATTCGATCTCGCTGAAGCCGCAGGATGAAATATCCATGCCGCTAAACGGAAGTCTTCAGGATGGAGACCGGATCGTCATTCAGCGTGCGGTTCCTATTACAGTTACCGCAGACGGCAATACGCAAACGGTATTTACAACCCAGGACACTGTACAGAACGTGCTGAACAAAGCCGGCATTACCGTCCAGGATGAAGATAAAGTAACTCCTGCACTGGACAGCAAGCTGTCCGAGGCTTCCGACATTCGCGTTATTCGCGTAAGTAAGCAGCAGGTACAAGAAGAAGAGGTCCGCGAATACCGGGTCATCAAGACGTCAGACCCTTCGCTTCTGAAGGGCGATAACCGGGTGGTTCAAGCGGGAGAGCAGGGACTGATCATTCACCATATTGAGAAGGTGTATGAAGATGGACAGCTGGTTTCCAAACAAGTGGTGTCCAAGGAAGTCGAACGCAAGACGATGGATAAAGTGATCGCGGTCGGCACGAAGAAGCCGCCGGAGCCGGTGAAGGAAGAGCCGGTCGTTCAGGCTGTAAAGCCAACGACTGTAGCCAAGACGACGACTAAGACCTCGGCGAAGACGCCTGCCGTTCAGCCAAAGGCCGCCGTTCAGTCGAGCTCAAGCTCAGAGAGTAAGCAGAACAACGTCGTTTCTAAAGCCGGTATTGATTTTGAATATAAGAAAGTGCTGAACAATGTATCCATGACGGCGTACTCCTCGGAGCAGCCGGGCATCGGTACGAAGACCGCTTCCGGTACGCGTGTTACGGAAGGCCGCACCATCGCTGTAGATCCTAACGTCATTCCGATTGGCTGGTGGGTTTATATTGAGGGCATTGGCTTCCGCCGTGCCGAAGATACAGGCGGTGCGATCAAGGGCAACAAGATTGACGTGTATTACGACTCGCTGCGTGCAGCACTGAACTTCGGACGCAAGAACGGGCATACCGTGTATGTCATTGGACCCGTCAAGCCGGAATCGAACTAATGTTTTACTTTTCCATGAGAAATAGGCTACTATTTATGTAATATAATGAGATGCTAAGAAGAGGATATGATCCTCTTCTTTTTTTTGGAAGGACGAATGAAGCATGATTAAGGAAGTTATTGTGGTGGAGGGCCGGGATGATACGGTCGCGGTGAAGCGTGCTGTAGAGGCCGATACGATAGAGACGGGAGGCTCTGCGGTAAACCGAGCAGTCATTGCCAAGGTGAAGCTTGCGCAGGAGCGGCGAGGTGTCATTATTCTGACAGACCCCGACCATGCGGGAGAGCGGATTCGCAAAATCATTGATGCCAAGGTGCCGGGCTGCAAGCACGCGTTTATTCCGGAGGCTGATGCGACCCGCAAGGGCGATATCGGTGTCGAGAATGCATCTGTTGAGGCGATCCGGCATGCCCTCTCACGCGTGCATACAGCGTTCGATAAAGCGGACAGCCTGATCTCCATGGAGGAGGTTATTGAGGCGGGGCTGCTGCTGCATCCAGATGCGGCGGCAAGACGCATGCAGATCGGCAATCAGCTTGGTATCGGCTATTGCAATGGCAAGCAGCTGCTGAAGCGGCTTGCTATGTTTCAAATTACACCGGAGGAATTTCAGGCAGCGGCTGCTACGCTTGAAGACGGAGGGAAGCATTAATGGGAACTGAAGATATATCAACACCGAAACGAACGAAGGAGATCATTGCCCGGCACGGTTTTTCATTTAAGAAAAGCCTCGGCCAGAATTTCCTGATTGACCAGAATATTTTGCACAATATCGTGAAGGCTGCTGATCTGACCAAGGAGAAGGGAGCTTTGGAAATCGGCCCGGGCATCGGTGCACTGACCGAGAAGCTCGCTCAGCAGGCCGGTACGGTCACCGCAGTGGAGATTGACCAGCGCTTGATCCCCATCCTGCAGGAGGTGCTGGAGCCGTATCCCAACGTGTCTGTGGAGCATGGCGACGTGCTCAAGGTCAATCTGAAGGAGCTGTTTGCAAGGCGCTTTGACGGGGTATCCAAGGTGAGCGTCGTTGCCAACCTTCCGTATTATGTGACGACCCCGATTATGATGAAGCTGCTGGAGGAGAAGCTCCCCTTGGAGAATATTGTGGTCATGATCCAGAAGGAGGTTGCGCAGCGCATGGCGGCCTCCCCGGGCAGTAAGGATTATGGCAGCTTGAGCATTGCGGTGCAGTATTATGCAGAGCCGCGGCTGGTCTGCACGGTGCCGCACACCGTCTTTATTCCGCAGCCGAACGTAGAGTCGGCGGTCATCCGGCTTCAGGTTCGGGATCAGCCTGCTGTTGCGGTGAAGAATGAGCAGCACTTTTTCGAGGTGATCCAGGCCTCCTTCGCCCAGCGCAGAAAGACGATTGCGAACAATCTGAAGAGCAAATATTTCCCGAAGGATGGGCGGGAGCAGCTGGAAGGTCTGCTGCAGGAGGCCGGGATTGAGCCGACCCGCCGCGGAGAGACGCTAAGTATGGAGGAGTATGCACGGCTGAGTGATGTGCTGCTGGAAGCCGGGATTGGGCTTTCTTAAATACCTGCAAGACGCTGCAAATAAACCGGGGAGATGCTCCCCGGTTTATTTGTGCTTGGCGCGAACCTTTCCCGGCCTGCGCCCATAGGATGAAGTCAGGGGGGATGCTGAAATGAATTTAGGAGACCTGGTCGTCCGCAGGTCGTATGGCGGGGATGTGACGTTCCGGATCGAGTCGGTACGTCCCAACGCAGCGGTGATCAAGGGAACAGATTTCCGGCTGCTGGCGGATGCACCCCTGAGCGATCTGGTGCCTGCTGCGCGGCCTGCGGTCAGCGAGCGCACCAAGCAGGCTCAAATTAAAGCGAAGGAGTCCTTGACCCGGCTGAAGCTGGATTGTGCACGGCGGCTAGACGGATTACGGGATGAATGGGGATCGAGCAGCGATAAGGGGTATTTTGATGTTCCGGGCAGAGTGCTGCATCTGGATGGAGACCCTATGTATTTAAAAAAAAGCCTCGCTTTATATCAGCAGCTCAGAGTCCCGGCGGAAGGGCATTATGTGCATGAATCGTCGATGGCTGATGCGCTGCATCGGCTGCTGCCGCGAGTGCGTCCTGATATCGTCGTCATTACCGGCCATGACGGGGTGTTAAAGCGCCCTCAGCCTTATGATTTGTACAGCCTGGACAGCTACAAAAATTCGCACCATTTCGTGCGGGCGATTGAAACAGCGCGCCAGTATGAGCGCAATCTGGATGCGCTGATCGTCATTGCCGGCGCCTGTCAGTCGCATTTCGAGGCGATGCTGCAAACCGGAGCCAATTTTGCCAGCTCGCCAGGTCGGGTGCTGATCCATGCCCTGGATCCCGTCTATGTCGCCTGCAAGGCCGCTTATACGTCGGTTCGGGAAACGATGAATATGAATGATGTGCTGCATAACACCATTAGCGGCACGCAGGGGCTGGGCGGCATTGAGACCCGGGGCAGCCACCGGATCGGTTCACCCCGGCTGCAGGATCTGTCCACGCTCAAAGTAACGCCGTCGATCAGCTAGTCAGTCACCTCTGTCCATCTGTCACCTGTATCATATCTGCAAACCAGCTGTATGTATTCGGTCATCCGAATGCATACAGCTGGTTTGTGTTGCGCATAATAAGGACTCAACGCATGAGACTTTTCCGTCCCAAAAAAAGTTATTGACAATGATTTTTTGTTGCTGATATAATTAATGGTTTTGATTTGACAGTCTTCTGGTTGACAGGTATAATGGACAAGGAAAGAGGTGGTCGTTGACAATGGCTAAAAATTCGCTGTTGGATATCAAACGCAGTCTGGATGCCCACTTGGGGCAAAAAATTGCGCTGCGGGCTAACGGAGGTCGCCGCAAGACCGTTGAGCGCACTGGTGTGTTGGAAGAAACCTACCCTTCTGTCTTCATTGTAAAGCTGGATCAGGACCAGCAAACCTTTAAACGTGTGTCTTACAGTTATGCTGATATACTGACAGAGACGGTTGAAATCGTCGTTCTGGACGAAGAAGGCCAGATGCAGATCACCTATATCAAGTCATAGCTTTTGTGTGCAGGCAGCTCCCGAAGGGGGCTGTTTTTATTTGCGCAGCGGTTGCTTTGCTGCTGTTCGTTCCATGAATGGGAAGGCATGAGGAGGAAGAACGGGAGCATACTAAGGACGGTCACCCCCACATCACGTTCAAGGAGGCGGATTCAACAATGAGCCGGAGAAGAAGAAGCATGATGTCAGAAGAGCTGAAGTATGAGCTGGCGAAGGAGCTCGGTTTTTATGACACGGTGCAAAAAGAGGGCTGGGGCGGGATCAAGGCCAGCGACGCCGGCAATATGGTCAAAAAAGCGATTGAGCTCGCCGAGCGCGCAGCCCGCGGACCACAGCAGTAATGCAGCAAAGGCACTTATAACGTCGGCCTTCCTTCGGGAAGGCCTTTTTCATTTTTGACGCATATAAATGACTTGTACGTTCTGGTTTGCTAATATAGAGGCATTAGATGTTTTTCCCCTGTGGGTCAGGTATGAGCTTATGGGAGATGCTAAGGACAGGTGAACGGTGTTGAAAATATACGAGAAGGCTCCGGCCAAAATTAATTTAATGCTAGATGTGCTTCACAAAAGGCCTGACGGGTTCCATGAGGTGGAGATGGTGATGACCATGATCGATCTGGCAGACCGTCTGGAGCTGGAGGAGCAGCCAAGGGATACGATTATGATTACAAGCCAGGCGGGCTACATTCCGCTGGATGAGAAGAACCTGGCCTTTCAGGCGGCCAGGCTCGTGAAGGAGCGTTACGGGGTCCGCAAGGGTGTGCATATTCACCTGGACAAGAACATTCCGGTCGCTGCCGGGCTGGCAGGCGGAAGCAGTGACGCAGCGGCTGCGCTGCGCGGCCTGAACCGGCTGTGGGGACTGAATATGCCGCTTGAGGACATGCTGGCCTTCGGGGCAGAGCTGGGCTCAGATGTTCCTTTCTGTGTGACAGGGGGAACAGCACTGGCAACGGGACGGGGAGAGATTCTGACCCCGGTCAGCCCGCCGCCGCAGGGCTGGGCCATTGTGGCCAAGCCGCCAATCAATGTGTCTACGGCGGAGGTGTACGGCAAGCTGAAGGCAGATCAGATAAAGTTCCACCCTTCCGCGAAGGAGATGACTGCAGCGCTGGCCAAGGGAAGCTTCACAGAGATGTGCGAGCAGCTTGGCAACGTGCTGGAAGAAGTCACACCGAAGCTGCATCCGGAGGTGCAGCAGCTCAAGGAGGCGATGCTGAGGCTGGGAGCCGATGGCGCCCTCATGTCCGGCAGCGGGCCGACGGTGTTCGGGCTCGTGTCCAAGGAGTCGAAGGTAGCCCGGATCTACAACGGATTGCGCGGCTTCTGCAAGGAAGTGTACGCGGTTAGGCTGCTTACATAAGCAAGAAAAGGGCGCCGATTCCACAAGTTCTTGTGGAAAGACGTACGAGAATGTTATATTAACTGTATAATATTCGGATTTAGTGAGGATACGACGTGAAAAAATTAAAGCGCAGCGAACGACTGGTCGATATGACCCAGTTCTTATTGGCTAAACCCCATACATTAATTCCCTTAACGACCTTTGCGGATCGGTATGGTGCAGCCAAGTCCTCCATCAGTGAGGACCTGGCCATCATCAAGGAAGTGTTCGAGGAGGAGGGCCTCGGTGAATTGCAGACGCTGGCGGGTGCTGCCGGCGGTGTGCGGTATATTCCGAAGCTGAGCCAGGAGCGTGCGCTGGACTTTGTTCAGGAGCTGTGCGGCAAGCTGCAGCAGTCTGACCGGATCCTGCCGGGAGGCTATTTGTATATGTCCGACCTTCTTGGACAGCCTTCTCTAATGAACGAGGCAGGCAAGATTATCGCTACGGCCTTCGCGCATCGGGATATCGATGTGGTGATGACGGTAGAGACCAAGGGCATTCCGCTCGCTTATGCGACGGCAGCGCAGCTGAACCTGCCG
Organism: Paenibacillus sp. JSM ZJ436; assembly: GCF_044383795.1. Classification (NCBI taxonomy): domain Bacteria; kingdom Bacillati; phylum Bacillota; class Bacilli; order Caryophanales; family Paenibacillaceae; genus Paenibacillus; species Paenibacillus sp. JSM ZJ436. The sequence continues at coordinate 43,698 of NZ_JBISEO010000019.1, read as the reverse complement.
GTGGTCCTGGTGCGAAGAGACCATCAGGTAACCGAGGGCTCGGCGGTTAGCATTAACTATGTATCCGGCTCCCATAAGAGCATTCATACGATGTCTCTCTCACGGAGAGCGCTGCGGGAGCAGTCCCGGGTCTTAATCGTGGATGACTTTATGAAGGCAGGCGGAACGATTCAGGGCATGGTGGATCTGCTGGCTGAATTTAATGCCGAGGTTGCAGGCGTAGGTGTGCTGGTGGAGTCCGGTGCGATCGAATCGCAGGAGCGGCTGCTGCAGGATTATATTTCGCTTGCATGCCTGAACGATGTAGATGCGCGGAGCAAGATGATTACGGTTCGGCCCGGAAATTACTTCGAACAATAAGGGCGCTGTATTTGTCGATATTGTAGCGTTTTCAAACGAAATCCGACGAAGTCTGTCGAAAATATCTGATTTCGAAAAAAATTCCTGATTTTAGGACATTTTGTTAGAAAAAAAGAAGGATTTCGGAATTGCTGTGTGGAATTATACACCAAGTCTCTGATGGAAAAAGGTGGTGAACACACAATGCAAATTACGGATGTCAGACTCCGCCGCGTGAACTCTGAGGGGAGAATGAAAGCAATCGCATCCATTACCATCGATAACGAGTTTGTCGTTCACGACATTCGCGTGATTGACGGCAATAACGGAATGTTTGTTGCTATGCCGAGCAAGCGTACTCCTGATGGGGAGTTCCGCGATATTGCTCATCCGATTTCCTCCGGCACCCGCGAGAAGATTCAGTCTGCTGTACTGGCTGAATACGAGCGTGCTGCGACGGAAGAGGAAGAAGTCATTGAAGAAGGCGCTTAGGATTACTATTGGGGTTCGAAGAAAAGAGAGCCATACCCGTGGCTCTCTTTTCTTTTTTTCTAGAATGATATATATTCAGTAGTGAGTTCAAGAGGAGGAGGCAGGGCCCTTGAAAAGATTAGCTGTAGTCCTCGCCGCTGGCCAGGGCAAACGAATGAAATCCAAATTATATAAAGTGCTGCACCCCGTCTGCGGGAAACCGATGGTGGGTCATGTGCTGCAAACGGTTGAACAAGTGAAATCGGAACGTACCGTCGTCGTGGTCGGGCATGGCGCGGAAGCTGTACGCTCTTATCTGGGTGATGCGGCGGAATATGTGCTGCAGGAGCAGCAGCTTGGAACTGGTCATGCTGTGAAGCAGGCCAAGGAGCTGATCGGTCAGGAGGAAGGCTCTACGATTGTTATTTGCGGTGATACCCCGCTCGTGACACCAGAGACGCTTGAGGGACTGCTGGAGCTGCATGAGAGCAATCAGGCGGCAGTCACCATTCTGACAGCCCATATGGACAACCCGAAGGGCTACGGACGGATTATCCGCAGCGAGAAGGGCGATGTGCTGCGCATTGTAGAGCAGAAGGATTGCAGTCCGGAAGAGGATGCGGTGTGCGAGATTAACACCGGTACCTATTGCTTCGATAATGCCAAGCTGTTCGCCGCGCTGGAGAAGGTCACGAACCAGAATGCTCAGCAGGAATATTATTTGACCGACTGTATCAGCATCCTGAAGCAATCTGGCGACAAGGTGCTGGGCTACCAGACAGAGGATGAGGCAGAGTCCATCGGCGTGAACGACCGGCTCGCTCTTTCCCAAGCCGAAGCTCTGATGCGGGAGCGCATTGCAAGACGTCATATGCTGAACGGAGTCACGCTGATCGATCCGTCCTCTACGTACATCGGGGCAGATGTTCAGATCGGCAGCGATACCGTGATTTATCCGGGAACGATTCTGAAGGGAAGCACGACAGTCGGAAGTCAGTGTACGCTGGGTCCGAACAGTGAGATTGAAGATTCTTCTCTCGCTGACAGCGTAACCGTGAAATACTCGGTACTGTGCGAAGCAGAGGTGGGGGCAGAAACGTCTGTCGGGCCTTATGCGTATCTTCGTCCAGGCACCAAGCTGGGCCAGAACGTCAAGATCGGTGACTTCGTGGAAGTGAAGAATGCCGTCATTGATGATGGCTCCAAGGTCTCTCACCTCAGCTACATCGGCGATGCCTCGGTAGGCAAGAACGTAAATGTCGGCTGCGGCGCGATAACCGTGAACTACGATGGTTATAATAAATCTGTTACTGAAATTGAAGATGATGCCTTTATCGGCAGCAATGTTAATCTTGTAGCCCCGGTAAAAGTGGGCAAGGGCGCATTCGTTGTAGCCGGCTCCACGATCACGCATTCCGTAGCGGAGAATGATCTGGCGATTGCCAGAGTGCGCCAGGAGAACAAGCCGGGATACGCCGAGAAAATCCGCTCCCGCGCCAAGGCCAAGAAGAGCAGCAATTCCTCGTCCAAGCCGGAGTGATCAGGCAGCTACACAATTGAACCAGCACGGAGGGTTTTTATTTTATGACTTATCTTGATTCCAAATTAAAAATTTTCACCTGTAACTCCAATCCCAAGCTGGCCCATCAAATCGCAGACTACATCGGCATTCCGATGGGCGATTCGCTGACCACCAGCTTCAGCGACGGCGAAATTCAAGTTAAGCTCTCCGAGAGCGTCCGCGGCTGTCATGTATACATCGTGCAGTCTACCTGCGGACCGGTCAACGATAACCTGATGGAGCTGCTCGTTATGGTGGATGCATTGAAGCGCGCATCGGCCAAGAGCATTAACGTTGTTATTCCTTACTACGGCTATGCCCGGCAGGACCGCAAGGCACGCTCGCGTGATCCAATCACAGCAAAGCTCGTAGCGAACCTGATCGAGACTGCTGGTGCTCACCGCGTCATCTGTATGGATTTGCATGCGATGCAGATCCAGGGCTTCTTCGATATTCCGGTAGACCATTTGCTGGGGGTGCCAATCATTGCCCAGTATTTCCGGTCCAAGCAGATCGAGAATCCCGTGGTCGTATCTCCAGACCATGGCGGCGTCGTCCGCGCCCGCAAGCTCGCTGATTTCCTGAATGCCCCGCTGGCGATTATCGACAAGCGCCGTCCGGAGCCGAATGTCAGCGAAGTGATGAACATTATCGGTAATATTGAAGGCAAGACCGCTATTCTGATCGATGATATTATTGATACAGCCGGCACCATTGTGCTGGGAGCAAATGCTCTGATGGAGGGCGGCGTGAAGGAAGTATACGCCTGCTGTACACATCCAGTGCTCTCCGGCCCTGCAATGGAGCGGCTGGAGAATTCGCCGCTGAAGGAAGTCATTGTGACGGATACGATTCCGATTACCCATCCGAACCCAAGCAGCAAGCTTACAGTATTGTCTGTAGCTCCACTGATGGGCGAGGCTATTATCCGTGTCCATGAAGAGCTGTCCATCAGCAAGCTGTTCGAGATCGAATAACCGGCATCAGGCCAGCGCTAAGGGTTACCGCACCTTCCTAAGGAGCGGTAACCCTTAGCGGCTATACGCCGATGGACTGATACTGCATATGACAACCTATCCATAGCGGGTAACCGCTTTCAATAAGGGACGGGAAGGGCAGCGAAACGTCAATATCCGGGACGGGATACGAACGTGAAGCAGTTCCGATTGTATACGGCGCCCTCAATCTCGACAAACTGCGGCTCCACGGCTGTGATGCAGCCCAGTGTAATATGAACTCCCTGGTCATAGACCTGAACGGGGATTCCGTGCTTCATGTGGTACTGGAAGTGGCTGTGGTGCGTCAACATCTTCCTCGTATGATCCAATAGCGCTCCACCTTCTTATGTCGGGATGATGACATGACTATCACATGTCCTTTGTCCATCTATTGTACTTTAGAATAGGGGAAAGAGGAAAGCATAATTGCAGAAAGGACGTTTACTCATGAAATGGATTGTCGGCCTGGGCAACCCGGGCCCTGCCTATGAGAAGACCCGCCATAATGTCGGGTTTATGGCTCTGGACGAGCTGGCCTCCCGGCATGGCTTCACCTTTAATCAGAGCAAATGCAAATCCGTGATCGCAGAAGGGATCATCAGCGGTCAGAAAGCTGTATTGATGAAGCCGATGACGTACATGAACTTATCCGGCGAGGCCGTCAGGGCTTATATGGATTATTATAAAGTTCATCTGGATGATATGATCGTCGTTTATGATGATCTGGATACGGCCGTCGGCAGAATTCGTCTGCGCTACCAGGGCAGTGCCGGTGGACATAACGGCATCAAGTCGATCATTCAGCATACAGGCACGCAGAGCTTCAACCGGGTGCGCATGGGCATTTCCCGGCCGACTCCGGGACGGGCTGTCGTCGACTATGTGCTGGGGACCTTTCCCAAGCAGGAGCAGGAGCCGCTGCAGCAAATGATCCACAGCACCTGCGACGCTCTGGAGCACAGCCTGAGCCATACCTTCGAGCAGACTATGCAGCGGTTCAACGGCTAGAAATACCCGAGAATCTCTCTCTCATTGCCAACGGAAGCTTGTCTTAAAGTCTCTGAATAGGGACATACTGAGGAACATAAACCATTCCCAGGAGGCATACAATGGCGATAAATTATGTTTGCAGACACTGCCGGACCCATCAAGGCGTGATTGATTCCCGCGGCATTTCCGAATCGAGGCTTGGGCTGGATGCCTTGACCCCCGAGGAACGCAGGGATATAATAGCGTATGATTTTAACGGAGAGATGATTGTCAACGTGACCTGCGATCATTGCCGGGAAGCGCTTGAGGCTAATCCGGAGCTCAGCCTGCTGGCGAGCCCGCTTCAATAGAGTGGGCAGTCAATGATGCAGCCTGCACGGGGCCTATATGCAGCCGCTGTCCTAAATGACGCAGCCCGTACATCTCTTCATGACGGATTCCTAGCACAGACAGAACCACTGACTACAAGAGCCTTGGCAGACATGCTGAAGGCTTCTTTTCAATTACTGATGAGCTTTTTATATTTCGCTTGCATAAAGAGAGGTGCCCCTTTTGCTACAAGCACTTATTGATGTTTTTTCCGAGGATAAGGATTTTCAATCCATTACAGCGGGACTGGCTTCCGGTATGAGAGATCAGCTCATATCCGGGCTTACCGGCTCCTCCAGGCAGGTCATGATCGCAGGGGTGATGCAGAACCAGCAGCGTCCTGTGCTGGTTGTGACCCACAACATGTTCTCGGCCCAGAAAATTTACGATGACCTTCAGGAGATTCTATCTCCGGAGGATGTATTGCTGTACCCGGCGAATGAGCTTGTGGCGGCCGAATCGGCCGTATCCAGCCCGGAGGCCCTTGCCCAGCGAATTGAAGTGCTGCATCGCTGTGCTCGCGGCTTCCGGGGCCTTGTCGTGGCTCCGATTTCAGGAGTGCGGCGGCTGCTTCCCGCTCCGGAGGCGATGAAGGATGCGCGTATCCTTTTGCAGGAAGGAGGTCTGCTTGCCCTCGATGCCTTCCTCAACCAGATGATCGAGATGGGCTATGAGCGCGTGGAGCGGGTAGAATCCCGGGGAGAGATGAGCGTCCGCGGCGGCATTATCGACTTTTATCCCATGACAGCCCGTCATGCATACCGGGTGGAGCTCTTCGATGAAGACATCGACTCCATCCGCACCTTTGACCCCGGTGATCAGCGCTCGATTGACAAGGTCCGTGAGGTGCTGATTACGCCCTGCAAAGAAATTATCGCGAGTCAGCAGTCGCTGAATCGCGCAGCGGATACCGTGCTGAGTCTGCTGGATACCCAGCTGGAGCGCATGACAGACCGGCAGGCGAAGCAGCGCCTCAAGGAAGAGATCGGCCGGGAGGCGGAAATGCTGCGGGAGCGTATTTATTTCCCGGAAATGTATAAATACATTTCGCTGCTATATCCGGAGCACGCTCATCTGTATGACTACATGGCAGAGGATACGATTCTGGTGCTGGATGAGCCAGGACGCCTGCTGGAAACCGCCCGTCAGCTGGAACGCGATGAAGCGGAGTGGAACCTGCACCTGATTCAGCACGGGAAGTCGCTGCCAAGCCTGCCGCTCTCGCTGGAGCATGAAGAGGTCATTTACCAGCAGCGCTACCAAAGCCTGCTGATCTCGGTCTTTTTGCGTCAGGTGCCGCGGATGCAGCCGAAAAATATCGTCAATTTCATTACCCGCGGCATGCAGGATTTCCATGGCCAAATGAACGTGCTGAAGGCCGAGATGGAAAGGTGGAAGAAATCCGGGATCAAGGTGATGATGCTCGGCGGCGATGCCGAGCGAATGGACCGGATGAAGCGGGTGCTGCACGACTATAGCATTGAGGAGCCGATGCTGCTTGAGGGCAGCCTGCAGAACGGCTTCGAGCTCCCTTCCGTGCATGCAGCAGTCATTACCGAGGCAGAGATGTTCTCGCAGAAGCAGCGGAAGACTAGAAAAACAAGCCGTAATATGGATAATGCCGAGCGAATCAAGAGCTACACCGAGCTGAAGGTCGGCGATTATGTTGTGCACCAAAACCACGGGATCGGCAAATATTTGGGCATTGGTACGCTGGAGATCAATGGCATTCATAAAGACTATATGCATATTTTGTATGCGGGCAGTGACAAGCTGTCGGTACCGATTGAGCAGATTGATCTGATCCAGAAATACGTAGGCTCGGAGGACAAGGAGCCGAAAATTTACAAGCTGGGCGGCAACGAATGGACGCGAGTGAAGAACAAGGTTCGCTCTTCCGTCCAGGATATTGCGGATGATCTGATCAAGCTGTATGCCGAGCGGCAGTCCGCACCGGGCTACGGCTTTGAGAAGGACACGGCTGAGCAGCAGGAGTTCGAGGATATTTTTCCATATGACGAAACGCCGGACCAGCTGCGGGCGATTACAGAAATTAAGAAGGACATGGAGCAGAACCGCCCGATGGACCGCCTGCTGTGCGGAGACGTCGGCTATGGCAAGACCGAGGTTGCTGTCCGTGCAGCCTTTAAAGCGGCGATTGAAGGGAAGCAGGTGGCTGTGCTGGTGCCAACGACGATCCTGGCCCAGCAGCACTACGAAACGTTCCGGGAGCGCTTCTCAACCTATCCGATGAACATTGAGGTGCTGAGCCGCTTCCGCAGCCGCAAGGAGCAGAATGAAACGATTAAGAAGGTCAAGCAGGGGACGGTTGATATTCTGATCGGTACGCATCGCCTGCTGTCGCAGGACCTGGTATTCAAGGATCTGGGCCTCTTGATTGTCGATGAGGAGCAGCGGTTTGGTGTTACTCATAAGGAGAAGCTGAAGCGGCTGAAGACGAACGTGGACGTGCTGACCCTCACCGCCACTCCGATTCCGCGGACCCTGCATATGTCCATGCTGGGCGTTCGTGATCTGTCGGTCATTGAAACCCCGCCAGAAAACCGGTTTCCGGTGCAGACCTATGTGCTGGAGCATAGCCAGACGCTTGTCCGCGAAGCGATTGAGCGGGAGCTGGCCCGAGGAGGACAGGTCTACTATCTGTATAACCGGGTGCAGGGAATTCAGGAAATGGCTGCCCAGATTTCAGAATTGGTGCCTGAGGCCAAGGTGGGCGTGGGCCACGGACAAATGAGTGAAACAGAGCTTGAGAAGACGATTCTGGATTTTCTGGATGGGGAGTATGACGTGCTGGTCAGTACGAGCATTATCGAGACCGGCGTAGACATCCCGAATGTGAACACCCTGATCGTGCATGATGCGGATAAGATGGGCTTGTCCCAGCTCTATCAGCTGAGAGGGCGGGTAGGCCGTTCCAACCGGATTGCATATGCGTATTTTACGTATCAGCGGGATAAGGTGTTAACCGAGGTCGCAGAGAAGCGGCTGCAGTCCATCAAGGAATTTACGGAGCTCGGCTCGGGCTTCAAGATTGCCATGCGGGATTTGTCTATCCGGGGAGCGGGCAATCTGCTCGGGGCGGAGCAGCACGGCTTCATCGCCTCCGTCGGGTTTGATCTGTATTCCCAAATGCTGGCGGAGGAAATCCAGAAGCGGAAGGTCACTATGCTGGGCGAGCCGCAGGAGCCATCCCGGGATTGGAACACCTCCTTGGATCTTGGAATCGATGCCTATCTTCCTTCTGACTATATTTATGACAGCATTCAGAAGATTGAGATCTATAAAAAAGTGGCGGCGGTGGCATCCTTTGAGGAGGCTGCAGAGCTGGAGGATGAGCTGCTGGACCGTTTCGGCGAGCTGCCGGAGGCCGTTCAGAACCTGCTTGCCGTGTCGAGGCTGAAGATATACGGACGGAGCTACGGAATCGACTCCATTACGCAGCGCGGGGACGACCTTGTTTTGCAGTTTTACGAAGGACAGGATAAAATAGTGAACAGGAACAGCCTTTCACAGATTGGAAGTTCCTTCGAAAAGCGTGTACAATTTGAGCAGGGCTCAGGCATGTCGATACGCCTGAAGTGCAAAGGACTTCAAGATCCGGAGCTGTTGAAGCTGCTGGAACAGTTTCTTGAGGCTGCGAAGGAGTCATTTAACGGGAAGGGAGATTTACAGAATGCCGTCAAGAAATAAGAAGTCGGGAAAGCTGTTCATGGTGACGATGAGCGCCATGTTGTCTATATCACTGGCTGCCTGCGGGAACGAGAACGCGGCAGCACCTGCGCCGGAGGACAACAGCAAGATCGTTGTGAAGTATAAGGGCGGGGAGATTACAGAGAAAGAATTTGAGCTGGAGCAGAAGGTGATGCAGTTCATGTCACCGCAATTTGCACAGTTCGCGCAGATGGACGAATTCAAAGAATATCTCGCGAAGCAGGGCGCAGCCTATGAGTATCTGGCGGTGGATGCCAGCGAGGAATCCAGGGAAGCCGCGAAGAAGCAGGCGGACGAGCTGGTCGATAAGAACAAGGAGGCCATGGGAGCCGAGGCGCTGGAAGCGGCGCTCACAGCTCAGGGCTTGACCGAGGATGAGCTGAGAAGCTACATGCTGCGCGTCATGACGGTTATGGAAGACCAGAAGAACAAGGTGACTGACGAAGAGATCAAGAACACCTTTGACGAGCAGCAGGAGGATTTCACCGTGGTCACGCTGCGCCATGTGCTCATCGGCTTGACCGATAGCGAAGGCAAGGAGCGCACGAAGGAAGATGCGTTGAAGCTGGCAAATGAAGTGAAGGCCAAGCTGGATGGCGGGGCTGATTTCGCGGAGATTGCGAAGGAGTATTCAGAGGATCCGAGCTCCCAGTCTAACGGCGGTCTGTATGAGAACTATGAAGTGAAGGATTGGGTGCCCGAGTTCAAGGAGAAGGCACTCAGCCTGCCCCTGAATGAAGTCAGCGAGCCGGTGGAAACCGAATACGGCTACCATGTGATGAAGGTCGAAAGCCGCGAGGAAATGACCTTTGACAAGCTCAGCGATGAGCGCAAGGACCAGATTCGCAGTGACCTGGCTTCCAGTCAGGTGGACGAGTTCATGAATACAGAGCTGGACAGCATCATTGAGAGCATTGAGCTGCCAAAGAGTGAGACGCCGGCTGAGCCGTCTACGGAGCAGGAGAACGGAGCGACGCAAGCGCCACAGGCCGATCCTGGCACGAGCGATCCCGGTGCGGAGAGCAAGGAGCCTGAAGCGAAGGAGCCTGCAGCAGAGGATACCGGCAAGTAAGCTGCTAAAGGCGCCGGCGCTGCCGGGAGCACTCGTCCCGGAGAACGCAGGCCGGGGCAGTCTTTTGGCTTCTGGACGCAGTAAATCCATAACGCCGCCATGGCGTTATGGATTTTTTTACCCTCTAACGCAACCAATTCAGGGCAAAGATGTATAAGGTTATAGGAAAGGATGAATACTAAGCTCAGACATTCACTTAACATACCTGGCTGGGGACATCCTCTTCCCATACCGATCAGTAGTTGAAAAATCTTCTTAAGAAAGCGGGGCAGCATGTGAAATGAAAGCTACTGGAATCGTTCGCCGTATCGATGACCTCGGTCGTGTGGTCATCCCCAAGGAAATTCGTCGTACTCTACGGATCCGAGAAGGAGATCCGCTCGAAATTTTTGTAGACCGGGATGGAGAAGTCATCCTGAAGAAATACTCGCCGATCGGAGAGCTTGGAGATTTCGCCAAGGAATACGCAGAGTCCCTGTATGAAAGCACCGGCCATATTACCATTATTGCTGACCGGGATTCCTTCGTCGCTGTAGCTGGAGGCTCCAAGAAGGAGTACATGGACAAGCCGGTGGGCAATCTGCTGGAGACCGGGATGGAGAATCGCAAGACCATCCTGGAAGAAAACAAAGGCACGTACGAAATCAGCAAGGATCATCCGGAGGAGTTCTCCACCTTTGTTGCGGCTCCCATTGTCGCCGGCGGTGACCCGATTGGCTGTGTGCTGATGCTGAACAAGGACGAGTCTGTCAAGATGGGCCAAATGGAAGTGAAAATGGCGGAAACCGCCGCTGCTTTCCTTGGCAAGCAAATGGAACAGTAAACCGGCGGTGTAAAGCCCCCTGCATGACTGCACAACCTCAGCTCCTGCTCGCAACGAAGCTCTCCCTTGGAGAGCGGGATGCGGCGGGAGCTTTTTGATGATCGGGTTCTGCATTGGCGGTGCCGGAAATTGCATGTCTTTTGAGTCAAGCCGTCCTTTGAGCGTATAATGGGCTGTACATGACAATTCAGTGAGAGATCTGCAAGGAATGGTGGTCAGCTTATGAAAACAGGGGAAGCGGGGGCAAGGCTTCTGAAGGGGGCCTTTATCCTGAGCGCGGCGGCGATCGGCTCGAAGCTGATCGGGACGCTTCAAAAGATACCGCTGCAGAATATAGGCGGAGACGCCGTGTTCGGCATTTATAATACGGTGAATCCACTGTATACCATGATGATTACCCTCGCAGCAGCGGGATTTCCGCTTGCGCTGTCCAAGTTCGTGGCGGAGGCCGAGGCGGCGGGCCGGCCTCAGGACAGCCGGCGCCTGCTGCGGATATCGAGCCTGTTCCTGATCAGCTTGGGGCTGGTGCTGGGGCTGCTGCTGTATACAACAGCCCCGCTGCTCGGAAGCTGGATCGGCAGTGAGCAGGTGGTGCCGGCTCTGCAGGCCTCTGCGCTGGCGCTGCTTTTTGTGCCGTGGATGGCGCTGCTGCGCGGCTATTTTCAAGGGCTGCACAATGTGGTGCCGACAGCGGTATCCCAGATTGCAGAGCAGAGCATTCGGGTCATCGTCATGATTACGCTGCTGCTGTATATGCTTCAGCAGGGGGCGTCTGCACCACAAATTACGGCCGGGGCGATGCTCGGCTCGGCCGCCGGCGGAGTCGCAGGCCTGCTTGTGATGCTGCTATACTGGCGCAAGAGCCGTGGAAAGAAAAGGGCTGCGGCGAAGGATTCCGGAACTCCCGGTTTCACAGAGCCAGCGTGGTCGCGGCAAGCCGGGTTTCAGCAAAGCCAGCGGAGCGCGGGGGAGGTCCATCTGGGCGAGGCCAGCGCCCTGAGGATTCTGAAGGTGCTGGCTGCTTATGCGCTGCCCGTGTGCCTCAGCGCCCTGGCGATCCCGCTGATCGGCCTGGTGGACTCCTTCACCGTACCCCGGTCCCTGCTGAGCAGCGGGTTGTCGGAGGACGGCATGCTGGCCCGGTTCGGCATTTACAACCGGGGGCTGCCGCTTGTCCAGCTGGTCACGATGCTGGCGGCGTCGTTGTCGGTGCTGTTCATCCCGGCGCTGGCGGAAGCGCGCTACCGGGGACAGCATGAGCTGGCGGCCCGGCAGAGCGAGCTCGCCCTGCGCTGGTTCTGGCTGCTCGGTCTGGCTGCGTCCGCAGGACTTGCGGTGCTGGCCGAGCCTGTCAATTTGATGCTGTACGAGGATGCCGCAGGCAGCGATGTGCTGCGCTGGGTTGCGCTCACCGCGGTGTTTGGCACGGTGAGCATTATTACGGCCGCGCTGCTGCAGGGCGCGGGCCTGGTCCGGGCGCCAGCTTTGCATTTGCTGGCGGCGGCCCTGCTCAAGCTGGGGCTGAACCTGGCGCTTGTGCCCCAGCTCGGCATTACCGGCGCGGCGATTGCCGGTGTCGCCGCGCATGGCACCGCAGCAGCGCTCAATACCTCGCTGCTGGTGCGTCATGCAGGTGTCAGGCTATCCGCCGCACACCTGCTCCTGCGGCCCGCGCTGGTGACCGCGGGCCTGGTGCTGGCCGCCTGGGCCGCGTCAACCGCGGCGGGCGGCCTGGCAGCCGCGGCCGGGCTGGGCACCGGCCGCATGAGCGCCGCCGCCGCAAGCTTGGCCGGCGTGGCGGCAGGGGCCGGCGCCTTTGTGGCCGGCGCCGTCTGGACGAAGCTCCTCTCAGAGGAGGAGCTTCACCTGCTGCCGAAGATCGGCCGGCCGCTGGCCGCCCTGCTTACGCGCCTGCGGCTGCTGCGTTGACGCGCTGTCTCTCACGCCGAGCTCTGTGGAAGCCACCGCGTGCACGTCTCGGCTCCGCCATCCGAGCGAGCAGCCAGCATGTCTGTGACAGCTTCACGCCCACGCCTGCTTATACGTTGCCGCTGCGCACGCCTTACCGCCTACTGCAGCGGCGGACGTGAGTTGCACCGGCGCCTGTGGTATAGTAGACTACGATACTACCGCTGTAGAAGCATCAGCGGACGAAGACGGAGGAAGCCCCATGAGTGCAGCGATTACAGTGGTCGGACTGGGTTCGGGGAATGCCGACAGACTGACCTTAGGCATGTTCAAGACTCTTCAAGGGGCTGACAGGGTATATGTGCGCACTCTGAAGCACCCGGTAATTGATGATTTGCGTGAGACAGGCATAGAGATGAAGTCCTTTGACTCCGTATATGAAAGCTATGACACCTTCCCGGAGGTGTATGAGCATATTGCTGCGTCATTGATCAAGCTGGCTCTTGCCGGCGAGGGAGAGATTGTGTATGCCGTTCCCGGCCATCCCATGGTGGCGGAGGCAACCGTACGGCTGCTGCGGGAGCGTTGTCCGGAGCAGGGCATTGCCCTGAAGGTGCTGGGAGGCGAAAGCTTTCTCGACGAAGCGTTCGTACGTCTCGGGTTTGACCCGATTGAAGGCTTTCAGCTGCTGGATGCCGGCGGGCTGTCGGCTTCACGGCTTCAGCCCCAGCTGCACACCCTGATCGGTCAGGTGTATGATATGTTTACCGCCTCCGAGGTGAAGCTTGCGCTGATGGAGGTGTACCCGGATGACTATGAGGTCATTGTCGGGCATGCGCTGGGCGTGGAGGGACAGGAATCCATTCAGCACATTCCGCTGTATGAGCTGGACCGTGTAGAGGGTTATGGAAATCTGTCTCTCGTCTATGTGCCCCGCAGCGATGATGAGCAGCTGCGCCGGCGCAGCTTTGACCGTCTGCATGAGATTGTAGCCGTGCTCCGCAGTCCTGAGGGCTGTCCGTGGGACCGGGAGCAGACGCATCAATCCATCCGCAAGAACCTCATTGAGGAAACGTACGAAGTGCTGGAAACGATTGATGAGGATGATCCCGATCATATGCAGGAGGAGCTCGGAGATCTGCTGCTGCAGATTATGCTTCACTCGCAGATGGAGGAAGAGATCGGTACCTTCACCGTCAGAGATGTCATTGGCTCCTTGAATGACAAGCTGATCTTCCGGCATCCGCATGTATTTGGCGACACCTCTGCGAAGGATGCCGAGGACGCCTTGCAGAATTGGGAGCAGATGAAGGCGGAGGAGAAGCTGAGAAAAGGACAGACCGCGTCCTCCACATCGGTGCTGGACGGCGTTCCCCGGGATCTGCCGGCGCTGATGAAGGCCTACAAGCTGCAGAAGAAGGCGGCCAAGGTGGGCTTCGACTGGGATGACATCTCCGGGGTGTTCCAGAAGATTGAAGAAGAGCTGGCGGAGCTACGGGAAGCCGTAGAGCAGGGACTGTCTCCGGAGGAGCAGGCTCTTGAGCTGGGAGACCTGCTCTTTGCAGCCTGCAATGCTGCGCGCTTTATCCAGGCTGATCCCGAGGAGGCTCTATCCCGAACCAACCGCAAGTTTACCGAGCGCTTTCACTATATCGAGGAGCAGCTGTCGGCCCGGGGCGAGGATATTCACAAGACGCCTGTAAACGTCATGGAAGAGCTGTGGCAGTCCGCGAAGACATCCGGGGGCAGGGACAAGGCATAAAGGAGCGTGAAATTTGCCGATAAATAGGCAGATTTTCAAAAAAATCGCCCCCAAAGGCAGGAATTCGCTCCCCCATCCAGAATTACACTTGATAGGCAAGCCCGAGTAAACAGATGGAATCACGGTGCTTGCTATTACACACATTTTTCGAAATATTGGGAGGATTTTAACTCATGAACAAAACAGATCTCGTCAACAACATTTCCAGTAAAAGCGGTTTGTCTAAAAAAGACGTGGAGAACGTTCTGAACGGTTTCCTCGGTGAAATTACAGATGCATTGGCAAGCGGTGACAAGGTACAGCTGATCGGCTTCGGTACCTTCGAAACACGCAAGCGTGCAGGCCGCACAGGCCGTAACCCGCAAACCGGCAACACCATTGAAATTCCAGAATCCAACGTTCCTGCATTCAAGGCAGGCAACAAGCTTAAAGAAGCTGTCAACTAATGCGTCTCGATAAATTCCTTAAGGTATCCAGACTCATCAAGCGCCGCACCGTGGCGAAGGACGTTTCGGAGCAGGGCCGGGTATATATTAACGGCCGTGAATCGAAGCCGAGCGGCACGGTCAAGGTCGGAGACGAGATTACGGTCCAGTTCGGACAGAAGCTGGTCACCGTCCGGGTAGAGCGCCTGGTGGACACCACCCGCAAGGATGAGGCTGCAAGCCTCTACACTCTGGTTAAGGAAGAGCCGATCGCGAAAGACAACGATTTAAACTGGCAATAACGGCATTGCCGTCCAAGACATCCTCTCCGCCGTCGGAGAGGATGTTTTTTTATCATCCGCCGGAGGGTGCTGCTCGCGGGAGCCATCATTCCGGTTCTAATTGCATCCCTGTCCCCATATGCTGTTGGTATAAGGGAGGGGTACATGCCATGATGGACCAAAAAAACAAGCCGCACGATATGCGGCTGCACAGCCGCAAGCTGCTGGACATGACCGGTGTCAAAAATGTAGAAAGCTTTGACAGTGAAGAATTTCTTCTGCAGACCGAGCTGGGGCATTTAAGCATCCGCGGCCAGAATTTACATATCAAGAACCTGAGTTTGGAGGAGGGCATCCTCTCCATTGAAGGCTTGATCCATTCCTTTGCCTACCTCAATCCCGGGAATCAGGCCAAACCGAAGAGCTTGCTGGGCAAGCTGTTTAAATGAACCCCCATGAGCAGTGGATGACGCTGCTCTGGATGATGGTTTCCGGAGCAGCAATGGGAATGGCCTATGACAGCTACCGGGTGCTGGCAGGAGAGCTTCGTTTCCCGAAATGGTCGGTGCATGTGATCGATTTGCTGTACTGGATCGGCGCAGCGCTGTTCGTATTCCGTATGCTGTACGCCGCCAATCACGGGCAGCTTCGATTCTATGTTTTTGTTGGTCTTTTTGCCGGGGTATGGATCTATTTTTTAATCGGGAGTGTTACAACCAGGCGTTTTGTGGTAATGTTAGTTCAGGCAGCAATGTCATTGCTGTCCATTTTGACGACTTTACTGGACGTCTTGCTATGGAAGCCATTGAAGCTGTTGTTTTCCTTGCTGAAAGGAAGCCTGAAGCTGATTTGGCGGTTGATGATGGTTGTGCTTCAAGTGGTTTGGAAGCTGCTGACGCCGCTCAGGGCCATCCTGAGGTGGATTTGCTCCCCAATCATTTCCCGGCTCTCTATGCCGGCATGGGGGAAGAAGGCAGCGGACAAGTTCAAGGCAGTCTGGAAACGCTGGTTTTAGGAGGGATAGGCCATGGCCAGAGCGGGTACAGGACGCAGAGCCGACGTAGAACGTAAAGCAGAGGCAGTGCGCAAAGAGGATTCCCCCGATACAGCCAGGAATGCGGGGGCCAAGCGGCGAAAGAGGTTATACGCCGTGGTGATGCTTTCGTTTGTGGTTTGGGCAGGGATCACGCTGTACAGCCAGTATGGCCAGATCCAGAGCACCAGCAGCGCGCTTGCTGAGAAGCAAGGCGAAGAGAGGGCCGTAAAGGCTGCACTGAAGGAGCTTAACCTGGAAGTGGAGCGTCTGCAGGATCCGGAGTACATTGGGCAGATGGCCCGTAAGAAATTTGGGCTGTATCCGCCGAATGAGGTTCCGATCATCCAGCCGCAGGAATAAGGTAGTATAGCCTGCGAAACCGCGGCATCACTCTGTTGACCTCTTTTCGGTCATTGGGTATAATCAAATCACCGTAGCGAGATTCACAATGTGACTGTATATTTCTAAGGGAGGATCATTTTATTCTATGGCAATTGAAGTGGGCACCAAGTTAGAGGGCAAGGTGACAGGTATAACGCATTTTGGAGCATTTGTGGATCTGTCAGGAGGTGTCACGGGTCTCGTTCACATCTCGGAGATCGCCGATAATTACGTAAAGGACGTTAACGATCATTTGAAGATCGGTGATGTCGTAACCGTAAAGGTGATCAACGTCGACAAGGATGGCAAGATCGGTCTCTCGATCAAGCAGACTGTCGATAAGCCGGCTTCTTCGGAAAGCCGTCCACCACGCGGACCTAGACCGGAACGCAGCGGCGGAGGCGGCGGAGAGCGATTTGGAGGCGGCGGTGGAGGATTCAACCGTGAACGCGGCGGACGCCCGTTTAAGCCTGCGGTCAACAAGCCTTCATTTGAGGATAAAATGTCGCGCTTCCTGAAAGACAGTGAGGAACGCATCTCTTCACTTAAGAAAAATACGGAGGGCAAACGCGGCGGACGCGGTGCCAAACGTATGTAGTCCGATCCTAAATAGATCAGAACCGCAGAAGGAAATTTCCTTCTGCGGTTTTTTTGTCAGCTGGTCCGAGCGTCCGACAGGTTACAACGGGATCCTCCCGGATCTGATGCCGCCTTCCCCAAAGGGTTCTGCAAAAAACCGCGCATTCGTTACCCGCGAAGCCCTCGTTTGAAACGCTGAAAGCGGTCTGACCCTAGAGCCGGGGGGAGGTTGTCTGGCTGACAGACCGCCCGGCTTTTTTGTCGGAAATTTCTTGGACACATACCCGGTGTTCTGACAAACTTTCTAAATCCTTGCTTTTATAATGGGACCTACAAACAAATTCGTGATGAATGGGGTGCCAGGATAATGGATAAAAGAAATGTGGTTATGTTTCCGGGGACAGGGACGGTAAAAAGAGGCGCGGGGGCGTTGTACAGCCGTTTGGGCGTTACTCTGGGGTCATTGTCGGCACTGAAGCGCCCTTTGGATATGCTGGCTGCAAAAAAGTGGATGATTCTATTAAGCTTTATGGGCTTTCTGCTGGGCCGGGCCACAATTCTGGACGAGCTGTCACCGTTTGCTGCGGCCTTCTTCGCCGTCATCGTATTTGTTCGCCGGGATTATTTGCTGCCGGTAGGCGCAGCCGTGATGGCAGGCAGCCTGTTCGCCCCTTATCCTAATATGCTGATCATTCCGGCGGAGATGATCATCTTCTACCTGATACTGCGCGGGCTGGAATCCTACGAGCGGGCAGAGCTCTCTTACGCGCCGATGATGGTGTTCGTTTCTACCTTTGTGGTGAACCTGTTCGCGACGCTGGTCGGTCCGTCCATGACCTGGTACAGCATGATGATGCTTACGCTGGACGCGGTGCTGAGCTTTGTCCTGACTCTGGTGTTTATCCAGGCGATCCCGGTCCTGACCTTCCGCAAGAAAAATTATATGCTAAAAAACGAAGAAATTTTGTGTTTGATCATCCTGCTCGCCTCGGTCATGACAGGAGCGGTAGGCTGGGCTGTGCACGGCTTGTCAGCCGAGCATGTGCTCTCCCGGTACTTGATCCTGCTGTTCGCCCTGGTGGGGGGAGCGCCGCTCGGCGCTTCCGTCGGCGTCGTTACAGGCCTCATTTTGAGTCTCGCGGACATATCTGCCTTTGCCCAGATGAGCCTGTTAGCCTTCGCCGGGATGCTGGCCGGCATGCTGCGCGAGGGCAAAAAAGCCGGCGTTTCCCTCGGCATGCTGCTCGGCGCCACAATCCTATCGATTTATTTCAATAAACCGGAGCAGGTGCTGCTCTCCACCTGGGAGACTTGTGCTGCGATTGGCCTTTTCCTGATCACCCCCAAGAGCTTCTTCCAGATGATCGGCAAATACGTGCCGGGCACGCAGGACCACACCCGATCGCAGCATGAATATGCGAAGCGCGTCAGGGATTTGACCGCCGAGCGCGTCACCCAGTTCTCCCAGGTGTTCCGCCAGCTGTCCCAAAGCTTCGGGCAGGCGACGCAAAGCATGCATCCGCCCGGCAAGCAGGCGGAGGAAATGAATCATTTTATGGACGCCGCGGCGCAGGGCACCTGTGCAGCCTGCTTTAAGCAGAGCCACTGCTGGGACGCTAAATTTTATCAAACCTATAAATATATGTCCGACATCATGACGTCGATTGAGAACAAGCCGGATCTTAGAGCCGAGGAGCTGCCGCCAGAGCTGGGTAAATTTTGTACCAAGCGGGAGGAAGTGGTGGAGGTGCTGAAGCAGCAGTATCATCTATATCAAAATGATATGCAGTGGAAGCGCCAGATATTCGACAGCCGGCATCTGGTTGCGGAGCAGCTGTCGGGGGTGTCCCAGGTGATGGAGGATCTCGCCCGGGAAATTAAAAGAGAGAGCCAGACGATGCACATTCAGGAGGAGCAGATTCGCGAGGCGCTGCTGCAGCTGGGCTTGTCCGTGCAGGGCATTGATATTATCAGTCTCGACTCCGGTCATGTAGAAATCGAGATCATTCATGCCTATACCAAGGGATACGATGAATGCCGCAAAATCATTGCCCCGATGCTGTCAGATATCATTGGAGAGCATATTGCCGTTGTGGGAGAGGTATTGACCCATCCCAAGGACGGACTGGCCACGGTCCGGTTCAAGTCCGCCAAAACCTTTGAGATCACAACCGGCGTCGCCGCCGCTGCGAAGGGTGGAGATCTGCTGTCAGGTGACAGCTTCAGCACAGTAGAGCTGGGGAACGGAACATTTGCAGTCGCGTTAAGTGATGGTATGGGGAATGGGGAGCGGGCCCGGCTGGAGAGCAGCTCGGCACTGAATATTTTGGAACAGCTGCTGCAGTCCGGCATGGATGAGCGTCTCGCTATCAAATCGGTCAATTCGATCTTAATGCTCCGCTCGCCGGAGGAAATTTACGCCACCGTGGATATGGCGCTAATTGACCAATATTCTGCTCAAACGACGTTTATGAAGATCGGCAGCACGCCAAGCTTTATCAAGCGCGGGAAAGAGGTCATCCCGGTGACAGCTAGCAATCTGCCGATTGGCATTATTCAGGATATAGAGGTCGATTTTGTGTCGCTGCAGCTGCAGGCAGGAGATGTGCTCATTATGATGACGGACGGTATTTATGATGCTCCAGGCTATGCAGTGAATAAAGAAATCTGGATGAAGCGTATTATTCAAGAGGTGGATAGCAGCGATCCTCAGGAAATTGCGGATATGTTACTGGAAAAGGTCATTCGCTATCAGCAAAATCATATTCATGATGATATGACGGTCGTCGTCGGGCGGGTAGATCATTTCCATCCGGAATGGGCGAACGTACATGTGCCTGGCTTCTCCAGAATGGAAAGGCCGCGCACGGTAAGCTGAGCCGATGTCCTCACAATATCTAATCTTGTAAACAGGGATCTCTTGCAGTCTTTCAAGTTCGAGGATATCGGGTTTGAACTCTCTGAAATACGGAAATACTAGAGAGCAAAGCCGGTTGGCAACAGAACGGGAGGAGATTGCAATAATGAAACAAATCCTGCTAATTACGGATGGATGCTCTAATGTTGGAGAGAGTCCGGTTATGGCTGCAGCCCATGCGCTGCAGGAGGGCATCACGGTGAACGTCATCGGGGTGCTTGATTACGGCATGATTGGCGAGCTGGGAGAGCTGGAAATCCGCGAGATTGCCAAGGCCGGAGGCGGGCTTCACCAGGTGGTGGGCACTCCGCAGCTGGCAAGAACGATGCAGATGATGACCCGCAAGACCGTGGTGCAGACGATTCAGCAGGCGGTGAACCAGGAGATTCGCCATATTCTTGGAAGCGGAGATCTTAGCACTCTCCCCCCGGACAAAAGAGCAGAGGTGGTGCAGGTCGTCGATGAGCTCAGCGAAACCTCCTCCTTGCAGGTTGCGCTGCTCATTGACGCCAGTGCAAGCATGAAGCCGAAGCTTGCCGCCGTGGAGGAGGCGATCCGGGACCTGATGCTGAGCTTAAAGGCGCGCTCTGGCCGCAGCAGGCTGTCCGTGTTCCACTTTCCGGGCCGGGGGAGCGGGGAAAATGTGGTCAAGGATGTAGACTGGACCGGGAATCTCGAAGGCGTCAGGAGCCTGTTCGGCCGCCTGCAGATGAAGGGAGCCACGCCGACAGGACCCGCGCTTCTAGGGGTGATTGATGAATTCCGTTATGGTACACTGGAATATAATCAAGAGAGGCGGGAACTTTCCGGCCAAGAGGAAGGGATGCTCGGTGACTACGTCGTCTGAGACAGGCTGTGCCCCCGGCACGGTCATTACAGGCAAGTGGCATCATAGTCAGTATGTGGTAGAACGTTTGCTGGGCTCCGGCGCGAACGGCAGCGTGTATCTGGTGCGCCGCCGGGGGCAGGAGCAGCGGTATGCCCTCAAGATGGGATACGATACATTGGAGCTGCAGTCAGAGATTAACGTTCTTAAGGCGCTAAATCGGCAGTTCACGAAGCCGTATTTCATCGAGGCTGATGACGCCAGGGAGCCGGGTCTGGAGGCTGCCTTCTATGTCATGCGATATGTGGAGGGGGTGCAGCTTCGGCAGTTTATCCGCGTGCGCGGCCGGGAGTGGCTGGGCTTGATTGGCTTGAAGTTGCTGGAGCGGCTCTCTTCCCTGCACCGGCTGGGCTATGTGTTCGGTGATTTAAAGCCGGAGAATGTGCTGGTATCTCCCTACGGAAGTGTGGAGCTGATCGACTTCGGCGGGGTCAGCGCAGAAGGTAAGAGCGTGAAGCAGTTTACGGAGTGGTATGACCGGGGCTACTGGAATGCCGGCTCCAGAACCGGCGATGAAGCCTATGATTTGTTCTCGTTTGCCGTGATGTGTATACATCTTCTCGATGAGAAGGGCCTTCGGGAAGCGTCAGCGCAGCTCCCTCAGGTCCGGGGGGTTCATGATCTGGAGGCTGTGGTGCGAAAATGTCCCCATATCAAGCCATATGCGGCCTGGCTAAGCCGGGCATTAAGAGGCGGATTCGCAAACTCACGGGAAGCGATGAACGCGTGGAAGCGGGGCGTTTATGCCCGCCCTCTTCCCACTATCAAGAGGACGCCCCGGTGGCTCCGGCGTTCCTTTGTCCTCTCCCTGCTGCTTATGGGAGCGGCATTATATTTGTTTTTGGCTACATAGGAGATCATATGGGCCGAAACGGGTTAATATCATCATAAGACACAGGTGCATGGGTAAAGGGGTATGAAATGGTGGAAGGTGTAACAAATTTGCAGCAGCTAAGTGAAGAAATAGAGCAGCTGGCCTCGGAGAATGGATTATGGTCACGTGGAGATACGGTCGTGGCTGCAGTTTCCGGCGGACCGGACTCTATGGCCCTGCTGCTCACGCTGCATCATATTTCCACGGTCCTCACTCCCTTGAAGCTGGTCTGTGCCCACGTGCATCACGGATTCCGTCAGGAATCGGATCAGGAGGCACAGCTTGTTGAGGCTCTGTGTGCCCGGCTTGCGATCCCGTTTGAAATGGCTGCAGTGGATGTGCCGGCCTACATCCGGGAGAGCGGCAGGAATGCGCAGGACGCTGCGCGATCCAAGCGGTATGCATTTTTATTTGAAATCGCGGGAAAATACAGAGCGAGGTCCATTGCATTGGCTCACCATGGTGATGACCAGGCAGAAACCGTCTTGATGCGGCTGCTGCGCGGAAGCGGTCCCTCCGGGCTCTCTGGCATGAAGCTGATCCGGCTTCAGGATGGCATTCAGCTGATCCGGCCTTTTCTGCGCCGCAGCAAAGCCGATCTGGTGGCGATATGCCGTCAGAGCGGAGTGGATTATGCGGTGGATGACAGCAATGAGCAGACGAAGTATCGACGAAATGCAGTGCGGCTGCAGGTGCTTCCGTTTCTGGAGGAGTACAATCCCCGGATTTTATCCTCCCTTGTGCAGACGGCGGAGATTATCGGAAGCGAGGATGATTACATGGAGAGCGCTGCACAGGAGACCTATACGGCCCTGGTGCAGAAGGGGGCATACGGACCGGCCATGAGCGCGCCCTCTTTCCTGGCCCTACATGTCGCTTTACAACGGCGTTTGATTAAACTAATATTAAATTACCTGTCGCCTGACCGTGAAATTTCGGATTTTACGAAGATTGAATTGATCCGAAGACGCATTGCGCAGGACATTTCTAATTCGTGGAGTCTGGATCTAGGGGAAGGCATTTGCTGTATCCGCGAGTACGATACAGTATCCTTTATGAACGGTCCTCCCGTCTGTCTAAACTACATATATGAGCTGCATTCTCCCCAGGAGCTCGAGCTCCTGCTGCCGGAGATTCAACGCAGACTCAAGCTGGAGCTGTGGGATGAAGCAAGCCTGGAATCGCATCCCCGCATGCTGAATGCGGAAGCTTTTTTCGATGCCGATCACCTGCACTTCCCCCTGATTGTCCGTTCCAGACAGCCCGGTGACAAGATGAAGCTGATGGGATTAAACGGAAGCAAAAAGGTAAAGGATATTCTCATCAACGAGAAAATCCCTCCGTCAGCCCGCCAGGCCATTCCCATTGTTTGTGACGGGCTTGGCCGCTTGATCTGGATCCCGGGCGTACGACGTTCTGTTCACGCTGCTGTCGGGCAGCATACTACCCGTATTCTGCGCCTTACGCTGTCGGATGCGGGAGAGGCGTAATGCAGGGGACAGCCCGGCTTTTTCGTCTAGACGATACAAACACGTAGGAGGTTGTCTCAGGTTGCAGAATGACATTCAAGAAGTACTAATCAGTGAAGATGAACTACAGGCAAAGATTAAGGAACTGGGACAGAAGCTGAGCTCTGAATATGAAGGCCGCGATCCCTTGGTTATTTGCGTGCTGAAGGGCGCGTTTATTTTTATGGCGGACCTGGTTAAGAACATCACAGTACCGATTGAGCTGGACTTCATGGCGGTATCCAGCTATGGGGCTTCCACGAAATCATCCGGCGTCGTCAAGATCATCAAAGATCTCGACCAGTCGGTGGAAGGCCGCGATGTGCTGATCGTGGAGGATATTATCGACAGCGGGCTTACGCTGAGCTATTTGATCAAGCTGCTGGAGGACCGCAAGGCGAAGACGGTGTCTGTAGTGACGCTCTTTGACAAGCCTTCCGGACGCACCGTAGAACTGACGGCGGACTATACCGGCTTTGTGATTCCAGATGCCTTCATCGTGGGCTACGGCCTGGATTATGCCGAGCATTACCGCAACCTCCCTTATATCGGGATTTTGAAACCGGAGATTTACAGCAGCTGACATGGCTGACCGCAGCCGTTCCTATCGGCCGGTCCTTCGCTTTGTTGAGATAGCCAGACAGGCTGTGTTAAAATATCTTATGTGTCTTTGAGAGGAGGTAGGGGATGAGTCGGTTCATCCGGAATTCTGGTTTTTATTTGATTCTATTTTTAGTCGTGGTGGGCATCGTACAATTCGTGACCCAAGGGAACGAAGTAGCCGATACCCCTAGGTATGATGAGCTGCGGCAAGAGATTAAGGCCGATAATATTAAGGAAATTACGGCTCAATTTGACGGTTATGCTTACTTGGTAACCGGCTCATATAGAGAGCCTAGAGGCGAAGAGGAATTTGAAGATTTCTCAACCTACATCCCGGCAACGGATGCTGCGATGGATGAGCTCGTGAGCGCCAGCGAAGCTAACGAGGTAGCCTTTAATATTAAGAAAACGGAAGGACCCAGCATTTGGCTGACGCTGCTGTCCTCCTTTATTCCGCTGATCATTATGTTCGCATTGTTCTTCTTCCTGTTCAATCAGGCTCAGGGTGGCGGCGGCAAGGTCATGAACTTTGGCAAGAGCAAGGCCCGCCTGTATAACGAAGAGAAGAAGAAGGTTACATTCCAGGATGTGGCCGGTGCGGATGAAGAGAAGCAGGAACTGGTGGAGGTTGTCGACTTCCTGAAAGATCCGCGCAAGTTTAACACGGTAGGAGCCCGCATTCCGAAGGGCGTGCTGCTTGTAGGCCCTCCGGGTACGGGTAAGACGCTTCTTGCTCGTGCTGTTGCCGGTGAAGCCGGCGTTCCGTTCTTCAGCATCTCAGGTTCTGACTTCGTCGAAATGTTTGTCGGTGTCGGTGCATCCCGTGTCCGGGATTTGTTTGAGAATGCGAAGAAGAATGCCCCATGTATTATCTTTATTGACGAGATTGACGCTGTCGGTCGTCAGCGCGGCGCCGGCTTGGGCGGCGGCCACGATGAGCGCGAGCAGACACTGAACCAGCTCCTGGTTGAGATGGATGGCTTCGGTGCGAACGAAGGCATTATTATCGTTGCTGCAACCAACCGTCCGGACATTCTGGACCCTGCATTGCTGCGTCCTGGACGTTTTGACCGCCAGATCACGGTGGACCGTCCGGATGTGAAGGGTCGCGAAGCGGTACTGAACGTTCACGCCCGTAACAAGCCGCTCACGAAAGACGTGAAGATGGATGTTATTGCGAAGCGGACGACAGGCTTTACAGGTGCGGACCTGGAGAACCTCCTGAACGAGGCAGCCCTGCTCGCTGCACGGCGCAACCGGAAGGATATCTCCATGCAAGAGGTTGACGAGGCGATTGACCGTGTCATCGTCGGTACAGAGAAGCGCAGCCGCGTGATCAGTGACCGCGAGAAGCGGATTGTTGCTTATCATGAAGCGGGCCATACCATCGTTGGTTACTTCCTGGAGCATGCCGATATGGTTCATAAGGTAACAATCATTCCGCGTGGACGCGCGGGCGGATATGTGATTATGCTGCCGAAGGAAGACCGTATGCTCGTGACGAAGCAGGAGCTTCTGGACCGGGTTACCGGCTTGCTGGGCGGACGCGTAGCGGAGGAGCTGTTTATCGGCGAAATCGGTACCGGTGCATACAGTGACTTCCAGCAGGCAACGAGCATTGTCCGCAGCATGATTGTGGAGTACGGCATGAGCGAGAAGCTCGGACCGATGCAGTTCGGCACTTCTCAGGGACAGGTGTTCCTGGGCCGGGATATCGGACACGAGCAGAACTACAGTGATCAGATCGCATATGAGATCGATCAGGAAATGCAGCATTTCATTCAGGATTGCTATGAGAAATGCCGCCAGCTCCTGACCGAGCATGCGAAGGAAGTGCATCTGATTGCAAACACCTTGCTGGAGAAGGAAACGCTGGAGCTGGATCAGATCAAGCAATTGATCGAGACAGGTTCTGTGGATTCCGGCAATGACGGTGAAGGCGGCTCCTCCGAGAGCGGTGAACCCGTCATCGACAGCATTGGAGACGTACGTGTTCGCATTCAGGGCAAAGACCAGGAAGAGCGTTCCAATACGGGAGAAATTCCGAACAATCCAATGGACAATGATCAGCCGGAGAACAGCAATCCCGACGATAAGCCTCCAGGCGGGTCAGACCAAGGCGGCGGCAGATTAACGTAGTAATATCGCCAAAACTGACGCTGCAGCGTTATATACAGATAGAACCGGAGAACATCCCTTGTTTTCCGGTTTTTTTTGTGCATCTTATCACGTTGACAGCCGGGAGAACGTTGTGTACATTAGGTGTTAACTAGCAGGTGTTTCTTTTCACAAGGTAGATGGGCATCTGTACTCAAATTGCTGCGGCCTGACAATCTGGCCGTAATACATAAAGGGAGAGGGTCAGAAGTGGAAGCTTTGGCACTGGAACGTAAAGCCGAACAGAACCGGGAGTTACGCGAACGCTTAATCCAATTGAAGAAAGAACGCAACGCTATTATTCTGGCGCATTATTATCAGCGCGATGAAATACAGGAAGTCGCAGATTTTCGGGGAGATTCCTTCCTATTAGCACAGAAAGCCGCACAAACCGACGCAGACACCATCGTATTTTGCGGTGTGCATTTCATGGGTGAAAGCGCAAAAATTCTAGCCCCGAACAAAACCGTGCTCATCCCGGATGAGCGTGCAGGCTGTCCGATGGCTGACATGGTGAACGTGGATGGACTGCGCAAGCTGAAGGCACAGCACCCTAACGCCAAGGTCGTGACTTACATTAACTCCTCGGCAGAGATTAAAGCAGAAACCGACATCTGCTGCACGTCCTCCAATGCGGTAAAGGTCATTCAGTCTGTAGATTCTGATGAAATCATCTGGGTACCGGATAAGAACCTCGGTCATTATGTACAGCAGCATACGGACAAGAAGATGATTATTTGGGAAGGATACTGCAACACGCATGATATGCTGACCGTCAAAGATGTCATGGAGATGAAGGCCAAGTATCCAGGGGCGGAGTTTGTCGTTCATCCGGAATGCCGGCCAGAGGTTGTAGAGCTGGGTGATTTCGTAGGCAGCACGACGGCCATTTTGGAATATTGCAAGAATTCTCCGGCGAAAGAATTTATCGTGGGTACCGAGGATGGAACCGGCTATCAGCTTCGGGTAGATAGTCCGGATAAAGCTTTTCATTTTGCTACCAAGTTTCTCGTATGTCCGAATATGAAGGTCAATAATTTGAAGAAGCTGGTGAAATGCCTGGAAACGATGAAGCCGCAAATTTACGTTCCGCCGGCCGTAGCCGATAAGGCACGGGCATCGCTCGAACGCATGCTGCAGGTGAAATAGGATGAACGGTGCTGTCATCGACCCCTCAAAGGCTCCCGTTATTCCTCCGTTTCTCGTTGATGTAGAATGGAGCAATCTTCCGGTGGTGACCACCGATTGTATTGTCATCGGCTCGGGAATAGCAGGTCTGTATACGGCTATTGAGCTTGCGAAGGACCGTCAGGTACTGCTCATTACGAAGAAGACGCTAATGGAGAGCAATACCCGGTATGCCCAGGGCGGCATTGCTGCCGTGACGGCAGAGGATGATTCCCCGATCTATCACCGGCAGGACACGCTGCTTGCAGGAGCAGGTCTCTGTTCCTCGGCAGCCGTTGACGTGCTCGTTCATGAGGGACCCGAAGGCGTAAAGGAGCTTATCCGTCTGGGTACCCTGTTTGATGAGGAGAACGGCGTGCTGGCACTCACCCGGGAAGGTGCTCACAGTCACCGGCGAATTCTTCATGCCAATGGAGATGCAACAGGACATGAGATTGTGCGGGCACTCTCCGACAAGGTTCAAAGCCATCCTCGGGTAGAGGTATGGGACGATCATTTTGCAATTGATCTTGTCACCCGGAGCGGAGCCTGCCTCGGAGCGCTGGTGCAGATGCCGGATGGAAGCCGCACCTTTGTACGCGGCGAAGCCACCGTGCTGTGCTCAGGCGGTTCCGGTCAGCTGTATCGATATACGACGAATCCGGAGGTGGCGACCTCCGATGGAGTGGCTATGGCTTACCGAGCAGGGGCTACAGTCCGCGACATGGAGTTTATTCAGTTTCATCCGACGGCGTTAAGCTATCCCGGTGCACCACGCTTTTTGATCTCGGAGGCCGTGCGGGGTGAAGGAGCCTACTTGCGCAACATTAAAGGCGAGCGCTTCATGCACCGGTATCATGAGCTGCTGGAGCTCGCTCCCCGCGATATTGTCGCTCGGGCGATCGTCAGCGAAATGGAGGAAACCCGATCCACATTCGTCTATCTGGACATTACGCATGAATCTGAGGAAATGATCAAGCATCGTTTCCCCACTATATATGAAACCTGCATGCGGTACGGCCTGGACCTGACCAGTGACTGGATTCCGGTTTCTCCTGCTGCTCATTATATGATGGGCGGTGTCAAAACCGATCTGCACGGCGAAAGCAGTCTTTCACGCCTGTTTGCATGCGGTGAGGTATCCTCCACCGGTGTGCACGGAGCCAACCGGCTCGCCAGCAACTCCTTGTCGGAAGCGCTGGTGTACGGACGACGGATCGCAGAAGCCATCCGCAGGCTGTCTCCACTGGAGGAAGGCCTTCAGCCGGAGGCCTTCAGCTGGGAGCGCAGAGAGCTGGCTTCCCAGCCTATTGTCGAGCGGCGCCTCAAGCTGCAAAAGGTCATGGTGCGCTACGCCGGACTTCGACGGACCCAGGAAACGCTGCTTCGCGCGATGGAGGAGCTGAAGCGTCAGCTGCCGCTGCTGCACTCGGTGCTGACCCGGCGGGAGGAGTATGAGTTTGCGAACCTGCTCACCAGCTCCCTGCTCGTCATCCAGGGAGCTCTTTACCGCGAGGAAAGCCGCGGAGCTCATTATCGGGAGGATTTCCCGGAGCGAGATGATATGAAGTGGCGCAAGCACATTGTACAGGGCCGCGATCAAGGAATGACGGAGGAAATCAGTGATGATGTTTAACGGATATAACGAAAATCTGGCTGCAGATATACGTTCCTGGCTGCGCGAGGACGTCGGCTCCGGCGATATTACCACCTTGTCTACAATTCCGCCGGGCCACGAGTCTAAGGGAGTCATCCATGCCAAGGAAGACGGTGTGGTGGCCGGAATGCCTGCCGCAAAGCTGGTGTTCGAGATTGTAGATAAAGACCTTATGTTTCACGCGCATGTTGAGGATGGACAGGAAGTCAAGAAGGGCGATATTCTGGCGATCGTTGAGGGCAGTACGCATCATATTCTGACCGGTGAACGGCTCGCTCTGAATTTACTGCAGCGTCTCTCGGGCATTGCCACAAAGACACGTGCATTCGTGAATGCCCTGGAGGGCCTGCCAACCCGTCTCGTCGATACACGCAAGACGACACCGGGTCACCGGATGCTTGAGAAGTATGCCGTACGGATCGGCGGCGGGGGTAATCACCGCTTTGGCTTGTATGATGCCGTCATGATCAAGGACAATCATATTAAGGGCGCAGGCAGCATTGGGGCTGCGGTATCCAGATCCCGCAGCGTTATCCCGCACACGATGAAGATTGAGGTGGAGACGGAGTCCATCGCGCAGGTGCAGGAGGCTCTTGCGGCGGGGGCCGATATTATCATGCTTGATAATATGGATGATTCGCAGATGAAGGAGGCCGTGAGCCTCATCAAGGGACATTCCCCGCACGTGATGACCGAGGCTTCCGGCAATGTCACGCTGGAGACAGTGCGGCAGATCGCATCAAGCGGAGTGGATGTTATTTCTGTCGGCCGGTTAACCTACTCTTTTCAGAGCCTGGACATCAGTCTGGATCTCAATGGCAAAAAAGGGGGTACCGCATGATTCTCGTCGTCGATATCGGAAATACGAATATTGTGCTCGGCATTTATGAGCACAAAGAGCTGCTGCATCATTTTCGAATCAGTACCTCCCGTCAATCTACAGTAGATGAGTATGGCGTACTGATTCATAATCTGTTTCAGATGTCTCAAATCTCGGTAAACGACATAGAAGGGGTTATTGTCTCGTCCGTAGTGCCGCCGTTAATTCCGGTGGTGGAAGAGATGTGCCGTAAATATATGAGTCAGGATCCCCTGATCGTCGGCCCCGGCATCAAGACAGGGCTGAATTTGCGCAATGACAATCCGCGCGAGGTCGGAGCGGACCGTATTGTCAATGCTGTGGCCGCCGTTGAAAAATATGGCGGCGGGCCGCTGATCGTCGTTGACTTTGGAACAGCTACGACGTTCGATTGTATTGACGCCAGCGGCAGCTATTTGGGTGGGGCCATTGTTCCGGGGGTCGGCATTGCGGCGGAAGCGCTCGTGCAGCGGGCGTCAAAGCTGCCCCGCATTGAGCTGGAGAAGCCCAAGAAGGCGATTGGCCGCAACACCGTGCATGCTATGCAATCCGGGATGATTTTTGGCTATGCGGGACAGGTCGAGGGCCTGGTAAGGCGCATAAAAGCCGAGCTGGGAACGGACAATGTTAAGGTTATCGCAACCGGCGGACTGGCAGAGCTGATCTCGGGAGAAACCCATTGTATTGACGATATTGATCCGCTCCTGACCCTCGATGGGCTGCGGATTATTTACGAACGAAACGAATAAGTGCTGCAGGGAACGCAACGAACAGGGACTTCAAGGAGTTATATATAAAGAAGAGCATGAGCTAACGACTCAAAAGGAGGCTGAAGATGGATAACAGCATAGACCGCATTCTCCGCGGAACGGCCATGAACGGTAAGGTCCGGGCATTTGCCGTACGGACGACCGATCTGGTTGAGGAGCTGCGACGCAGACATGATACTTTTCCCGTCGTAACAGCCGCATTAGGAAGAACGGCGTCCGCCGCTGCCATGATGGGCGCTATGATGAAAGGGGAAGAGCGGCTCAGCATTCAGGTGAGGGGCGATGGACCGATTGGTCTGATTGCGGCTGAAGCCAATGCCCGAGGCGAGGTGCGCGGTTATGTGAATAACCCGCATGTGGAGATGACGAACATCCGTCCCGGCAAAATGAATGTCGCTGCTGCAGTAGGCACGAGCGGATATATCCACGTGATCAAGGACCTTGGCCTTAAGGAGCCCTACCGTGGCAGTATACCGATCGTGTCGGGTGAGCTGGCGGAGGATTTCACATATTACTTCGCCGTATCCGAGCAGACCAATTCTGCAGTCAGTCTGGGCGTATTGGTATCCCCGGACTATACGGTAGCCAATGCCGGCGGCTTTATTATTCAGCTTCTGCCCGGCATTACGGATGAGGAAATCGGAACCATTGAAAAAGCTATTCAGGACATTCCACCGATCACGACATTGCTGGAGGAAGGGCTTGAGCTGGAAGACATTCTGAAGCGGCTGCTGCCCGACATTACGATTTTGGAGGAGACGAAGGTAAGCTTTACCTGCGACTGTTCCCGTGAACGGGTGGAGCGCGCGCTGATCAGCATGGGTGAGGGCGAGCTGCAGGCGATGATTGATGAGGACCGGAAGGCCGAGGTGACCTGTCACTTCTGCAATGAGGTCTATACATTTGATGAGGAAGAATTGATAGCCGTTTTACAACGGGCGAAATCTTAAAGATATGGGATGAGCAGCCGATGACGAAACAGGAAAAGGCACTGTGGGCAGCTGTAATGGTTCTGTCAGCAGGTTTGCTTTTTATGGGGAGCTGGATGGTGTTCTCGGGGGCTCTGTCGCGGGAGGGATTGTCCAGAGAGGAAGGCAGCGGCTCATCGGCCGTAGCCATGGTGCAGGAGCAGGCAATCACGGAAGAAGCGTGGAGCCGTGAGCTGAAGCGAAGATACGGCAGCGAAGTGCTGCTGACGATGATGAACCGCCAGGTCGCTGCGCTGGAAGCGGAGCAGGCCAATATCACGGTAGCTCCGGAGGAGATTGAACAGGAGCTGGATCGGATGGCTCAGTCCTACGGCTCCCGGCAACGTTTCCTGGAGGCTATGGGACAGCTGGGCTTGTCCGAAGAGGTGCTGAAGGAAGAAACCGAATACCGGCTGCTGCTGGAGAAAATTGCAACGGCAGACGTCAAGGTCAGCTCTATCGAGATTGATCAATATCTAGAGGACCATCCGGATCAGTTCGTGCCCAAGAAGCAGCTGGACCTGTCGCTGATCAAGGTGGAGGAGGAGTCACTGGCGAATGAGCTGCTGGACCGTCTGGAGGACGGTGAGGATTTTGCAGCTCTTGCTGCCGAGCACTCGATCGACGAATACACGAGAGAAGACGGCGGCCGGCTGGGACTGATTGAAGAGGATGATCCTTTTCAGCCGCAAGAGCTGATGGAGACCGTGCAGGAGCTGAGCAGCGGCGATATTGCAGGACCGATTGCGCTGGAGGACGGCTTTGGTATTGTATATGTCAAAAGAATTCTCGTGCCGGCAGCGCCAGATCCGAAGCTCACTCGCGAGACCGTCCGCAGACAGCTGGCTCTGGAGCGTTCCGAATCCTTAAGTCAGCTGGAGCAGCGGCTCCGCAGCAAATATGAAGCCCGGATGCTGGCAGGGGCGTCGCCCGCGCCATTCCGGCAACCGTAAAACAGGCCTTTGCAGCTTATTTCTCCGGCTGCCAAGGCCTGTTTCGTATGGAGACTTCCTGTGATTTTAGGTTGTTGACACAGGACAGAATCGTTGATAATATGGAGTTACAAAACCTAGCGTTTTACTCGGATATTAATGAAACTATTCATGCAATAAATAAAGATACGAATGCAGTGGAATATATCATACAGGGAGGCAGTTACCATGGCTAAAGTCGTTAATAATGTAACGGAATTGATCGGAGGAACACCGCTGGTTCGCTTGAACCGTCTGGCGGAGGAAGGCAGCGCAGAGATTTATCTGAAGCTGGAATACCAGAATCCCGGCTCCAGCGTCAAGGACCGGATCGCGGTCAGCATCGTGGAAGAAGCCGAGAAGGAAGGCAAGCTGAAGGCGGGCGACACCATTGTTGAGGCAACGAGCGGCAACACAGGGATCGGCCTTGCGATGGTTGCGGCAGCCAAGGGCTACAGAGCGGTTATTGTAATGCCGGAAACGATGAGCCTGGAGCGTCGTAACCTGCTGCGTGCTTACGGCGCAGAGCTGGTGCTGACACCTGGATCTGAAGGCATGAACGGCGCGGTGAAGAAGGCCGAGGAGCTGGTTCGCAGCAATCCTTCCTACTTCATGGCAGAGCAGTTCCGCAATCAGGCGAACGTGAAGATTCACCGTGAAACGACAGGACCAGAAATTGTGGAGGCGATTCAATCCGTGGGCGGCAGTCTGGATGCATTCGTAGCCGGCATCGGCACGGGCGGAACGATCTCGGGCGCTGGTGAAGTGCTGAAGAACGCGTTCCCGGATGTGAAGATTTACGCAGTAGAGCCAGCAGCATCCCCGATTTTGGCGGGAGGCCAGCCGGGTCCGCATAAGATTCAAGGTATCGGTGCGAACTTCATTCCGGAGATTTTGAACCGTGACATTTATGATGAGATTATCCATGTCGAGAACGATGATGCTTTCGAGACGGCACGCCGTGTGGCCAAAGAAGAAGGCGTACTGGCCGGCATTTCCTCCGGGGCTGCGGTACACGCTGCACTGAAGGTTGCCAAGCAGCTTGGCGAAGGCAAGCGCGTCGTTGTTATTATTCCGAGTAACGGTGAGCGTTACCTGAGCACACCGCTGTATAACTTTGAATCCTAATTGCACTTAAATTTATAGAGAAACAGCCTTCAATGCAGGACGCATTGAAGGCTTTGTTTCTTTCCCGGGGGTTCGGATGGGGCAGCGCCGGAATGGACATTGTATAGAGAACAAGGCGTATGCTGCTTACTGCGGGGTTTTCAAGCCGGACGGGATGAAGTATACTGACAGGCAACAGACAGCATTTTTCACGGATAGGGAGGAAAGGCATGGAACGAACAACAAAGCTGGCCGAATGGTTAAATTGGGTGGAGGAAGGCTGGACCATGCTGCCTTATTTAGCACGAGGGACCAAGGTCTATCCCGAGCTGCCAGAAACATGGACCCCGGCCTGGCAGGCCTCCTCTCCCTATTCGTTCGTGCTGGAGAGCGGAAAGAGCGGAAGATACACCTATGTAGGGACAGATCCGGTGTCAGTGCTTACCGGTAAAGGCACGGAAGCGAAGGTGCTGGATCTGCGCACTGGAGAGTCGAAGCCGCTTCACGGCGATCCGCTGCCGCTGCTGGAGCAGTGGATGCGTCCGTACCGGGCACCGCGCACTCCCGGTTGGCCGGATTTCCGGGGCGGTTGTGCCGGCTTCCTCGGCTATGATGTCATCCGCTCGCTGGAGCAGCTCCCGGTTATTGCCGGCGATGACGCCGGTTTCCCGGATTATTTGTGGATGCGGATGGAGTCGCAGTGGATCTATGATCATCAGGAGCATGCGCTGTACTGCGCTGTTCATATCCCATGGAAGCCGGATGAGGGAAGCAAGGACAGCTTAAACGGGGACAGTCTGCAGCCAGCAGAACACCCCGCGGGATTCCCGTTAACTGCGGAGGATAAGATGAAGCTGCAGCTTCTATATGAGCAAGCTGAGGCTAAAGCGCAAAGCATGCTTAAGACCTGGGAGCAGTGGATAACGGGAGATACTGAAGAGCGCTCTGCAGAGCAAGCCCTCACTGCCGCAAGACGTCAAAAAGCAACGTCACTGCTGGTGCCGGAGGTGGCGGGCTGGGATGCGCTGGAGAGCCCTTTTTCCAAGGAGGCCTTTCAGCAGGCAGTTGAAGATATTCAGGAATATATCCGCAATGGAGATGTATTTCAGGTGAACCTCTCGCTTCGGCGTCACGTGAAGCTTAGGTCTCATCCTTCTCAAGTGTATGAGTGGCTGCGCGTGCTCAATCCTTCACCTTACATGGGCTATTTGAATTCGCCGGGGTTTGCGCTGTCGAGCGCTTCGCCGGAGCTCTTGATCAAGCTGGATGGCGGAAAGGTAACCGCGCGCCCGATTGCCGGTACCCGCCGGAGGGGTGCCACTCCACAAGAGGATGCCGCGATGGAGGCCGAGCTGCTGCAGACGGAGAAGGAACGGGCGGAGCATATCATGCTGGTCGATCTGGAGCGCAATGATATTGGCCGTATTGCAGCCTATGGCTCGGTGAAGGTGCCGGAGCTGATGACGATCGAGCGTTACTCGCACGTGATGCATCTGGTTTCTCAAGTGGAGGGACAGCTGGCCGAGGGGAAGCATGCTTATGACGTGATCGCTGCTGCCTTTCCCGGCGGAACGATCACCGGGGCCCCCAAGATCCGCACCATGGAAATTATCGAGGAGCTGGAGCCGGTCACAAGAGGTCCCTACACAGGGTCGATGGGCTGGATCGATTATAATGGAGATATGGAGTTAAATATCATTATACGTACCTTAGCGGTCAAGGACGGAATCGGATATATTCAGGCGGGAGCCGGCATTGTCATTGACTCCGAGCCTTACCGGGAATACCGCGAATGCCATAATAAGGCGAAGGCCTTGATCGCTGCCGTCATGTGCAGTGAAGAAGAGGCTGCAGCCGCAGCTTTAAGATAAGGGGAGATAATCATGATTCTGGTCATTGATAATTACGATTCTTTTACCTATAACCTGGTGCAATATTTGGGAGAGATTGGCGAAGAGGTTCAGGTGTACCGCAATGATGAAATTGATCTTGCCGGTATTGAAGAGCTCGCACCGGATCATATTCTGATCTCGCCGGGGCCGTGCACGCCGAATGAGGCCGGCATTAGCCTGGACGTGATTCAGCATTTTAAGGGTAGCATCCCTATTTTCGGCGTCTGTCTCGGTCATCAGGCGATCGGACAAGCATTTGGCGGCAACGTGATTCGGGCGGAGCGCTTGATGCATGGCAAGACCTCGCCTATTCATCATCATGGCACCTCCGTTTTCCAGGGTCTGAGCAATCCTTTTACCGCGACGAGATATCACTCGCTGCTGGTGGAGAAGGAAAGTCTGCCTGACTGTCTGGAGGTTACAGCCTGGACCGAAGAGGGCGAAATTATGGGGCTGCGGCACAAGGAATATCCGATCGAAGGCGTTCAGTTTCATCCTGAATCCATTATTACGGACCATGGCCACCAAATGCTGCGCAGCTTTCTGCAGAACAAGGCCGGCGCTCAGGCATGAGGCTGGTTGGCCTCAACAGACAAGTGATTCCGGCATCTCAGGCCTCCATCTCGGTGCTTGATCATGGGCTGCTCTACGGGATGGGGCTGTTTGAGACCTTTCGTACTTACGACGGGGTGCCTTTTTTGCTGGACCGGCATTTAAAGCGATTGGAAGAGAGCTGCAGCGTGCTGGGCATTCCGTATACCCAGGATGACAGCACCTTCCGGGACTGGCTGCAGGCTCTGCTAGCCGCTAACGACTTGAAGGATGCTTATGTGCGGTATACGGTAACGGCCGGAGAGGGCGGTCTCGGCTTGCCATCTGGTATGTATGAAGCTCCACAGGAGCTGCTTCTCGTGAAGCCGCTCCCCGTAATGCCTGACGAAGCGTATCTGAAGGGGAGAGGGCTACAGCTGCTGCATACACCCCGCAATACGCCGGAGACGCCGGTCAGGCTGAAGTCGCTGCACTACATGAACAGCATTATAGCCAAAAAAGAACTGCAAAGTTACCCGGAGGCCGTTGCGCTCCAAGCCGAGGGCTGCATGCTGACCGTAAACCAGGAGCTGGCGGAGGGCATTGTAAGCAATCTGTTTTTTATCCGGGAGGGCCACCTGTATACGCCGGACATCGGCACCGGCATCTTGCCCGGTATTACCCGGACGGCGGTGCTGGAGCTGGCGCAGCAGCTTTCCATTCCCGTCCATGAAGGCCGTTATGGCTGGGAGGACCTGCTGGAAGCGGATGAGGTGTTTACGACAGGCTCTGTTCAGGAGCTGATGCCGATCACTTCTCTGCTCGCCCAGGGACAGAAAACCGCATTGGTAGGGTCTGGTGTCATGGGCCCGATTACGGGGCAGCTTTTACAGGCCTACCGGCAATGGACCGGGAACAGACAGGAAGGCAGGGGACTTCGAGGATGAGAATCACCGTGTACGAGCAGACATACAAGTGCGGTCAGACCGAGCTGAAGCTGGGCAGTGCTACACTGATCATGGGCATTCTGAATGTTACGCCGGACTCTTTTTCCGATGGGGGCAGGTATCTGGATTCGGGGCGTGCTGTGGAGCATGCACTGAGGCTGGTGGAGGAGGGTGCAGATCTGATTGATATCGGGGGAGAGTCCACGCGTCCGGGACATCAGCCCGTCCGTGCTGAGGAAGAGCTGAGCCGGGTCATTCCGGTGATTGAGGCGATTCATAAAGCAGCGCCGCATATCCCGCTGTCCATCGACACGTACAAGGCGGAGGTAGCGCGGCAGGCGATACAGGCCGGGGCGCACATCATTAATGATGTCTGGGGCTGTAAAAAGGATCCCCAAATGGCATCCACAGCCGCAGCGCTGGACTGCCCGATCATTCTGATGCATAACCGTCAGGATGAGAACTATACAGATCTCATAGAAGATATGAAGAAGGATCTGCTGGAAAGCGTAGATATTGCACTCCAGGCCGGCGTCAATCCCGCCCGGATTCTACTGGATCCCGGTATCGGATTCGCTAAAAATCACAGCCAGAACCTGCAGGTCATGAGTGCGCTGGATGAGCTCGTTCACTTGGGGTATCCCGTGCTGCTGGCTACCTCGCGCAAGCGATTTATCCGCACCGCGCTGAACCTGCCAGTGGAGGATGTCGTCGAGGGAACCGCAGCTACGGTTGCGTTCGGGATCGCGCAGGGCTGTCAGCTGGTTCGGGTGCATGATGTGGCGCAGATGAAACGAACGGTTGCGATGAGTGATGCCATGCTTTACGCTTCACCCCAGTTGACCCGCAGGCTGCCTGCAGGAAGTATTTAGTAACGATCAACGTTCAGGAAAGGCGGTATGGATCCATGGATAAGATGAGCCTGCGCAAAATGGAATATTACGCCTATGTCGGCGTATTTGAAGAGGAACGAAAGCTGGGACAGCGCTATTATGTGGACCTGGAGCTGGAGCTGGATTTAAAAGAGGCCGGGCTGCGCGATGACTTGACCCTCACGGTCAATTATGCGGAGGTCCACGAGCTGCTTCTCAGTGTGATGAAAAACAAGCAATTCCAGCTGATCGAGGCTTTAGCGGAGTATATTGCAACCGAAATGCTCCGCACTTATACTAGTATCGTTGCATTAACCGTTAAAGTAACCAAGCCGCATCCGCCTTTTGATATTCATTTTGAGGGTGTTACCGTAGAGCTGCACCGAACCAGAAAGTGAGACGCCATGATGAATGCACACACTACCTCTGAATGCTCAGAGGCTTATATTGCTTTAGGGGCTAATTTGGGAGATCGGGAACAGACGATGCTGGAGGCGCTGAGGCAGCTGGACAAGCACCCCAGCATTCAGGTCCTCCGCTGCTCCAGTCTATACGAGACCGAACCGGTAGGATATGTGGATCAGCCGATGTTCTTGAACATGGCCGCCGCCATCTCCACCTTGCTGTCTCCGCTTGAGCTGCTGGCTGTCATGCAGCGTATTGAGAGCCGTCTTGGCCGCAAACGACTGGTTCATTGGGGCCCCCGCACGGTGGATTTGGATCTGCTGTGGATGACGGGACAGAACATGAACACCCGGGAGCTGATTCTTCCGCATCCGCGGATGCTGGAGAGAGCCTTCGTGCTGATGCCGCTGGGTGACATCGTTCCCGAGGATGAGCCTTCCGGCCTGCATATGACGGTCAAGACAGCGCTTGAGAGCTTGGAAGGAAAGGAAGGAATACAGCTTTGGAAAACATGCAGCTTGCACAGCGGATCCGCGCTTTCCGAAAGTTAAAGGGCCTGACCCAGCAGCAGCTGGCTGCGCAAATTGAGGTTTCACTTGCCGTGCTCGGAGCTGTGGAGCGGGGAAATCGGCGGGCTGACGAAGCTCTGCTTTCCCGAATTGCAGATGCTCTGGGTATTTCTTTAGACGAACTGACCCTGCGTGGTTGATCATAGAACCATCATTGGAGGAAAGGGGTGAACTTAACTTCACATGCTGAAGATCGGAAAGATCGAGATGAAGAATCAGGTTGTGCTGGCGCCGATGGCCGGTGTATGCAACCCTGCCTTCCGCTTGATTGCGAAGGAGTTTGGCACGGGCCTCGTCTGTGCCGAAATGGTGAGCGGGAAAGCGATCGTTCATGGCAACAAGCGTACCCAGGAGATGCTGTTTGTGGATGAGCGGGAGAAGCCGCTGAGCCTGCAGATTTTTGGCGGTGACCGTCCGTCTCTGGTGGAGGCGGCGAAGGTCGTGGACAAAGAGACTAATGCGGATATCATCGACATTAACATGGGCTGTCCGGCACCTAAGGTCACTAAAATGGACGCCGGCGCCCGCTGGCTCCTGGACTCCAACAAGATCTATGAAATGGTAGCTGCAGTGGTAGACGCAGTCGATAAGCCGGTAACGGTTAAGATGCGGACTGGCTGGGACAGCGAGCATATTTTTGCGGTCGAAAATGCACAGGCCGTGGAGCGTGCCGGCGGACAGGCGGTCAGTGTTCATGGACGCACCCGTGAGCAGCAGTATACAGGCCGGGCGGACTGGAGCATCATTAAGCAGGTGAAGGAATCCGTCTCGATCCCGGTGATTGGCAACGGGGATGTAGTGACCCCGGAGGATGCCCGGCGCATGCTGGATGAAACCGGCTGTGACGGCGTTATGATTGGTCGGGGCGCTTTGGGTAATCCCTGGATGCTGTACCGCACGATCCAATACCTTCACCACGGAGAGCTGCTGGATGACCCGTCGCCGCAAGAGAAGATCAAGATTGCTACCCTGCACATGGATCGCTTGATTGCGCTCCGGGGTGAAGAAGCAGCAGTACGGGAGGTGCGGAAGCATCTGTCCTGGTACCTGAAGGGCTTGAAGGGCTCCGCCCGGATCAAGGATAGGATTATGGAAGGAACCCGGCGGGATCAGATGGTTGAGCTGCTGAACACGTATGTGGACCAGCTGGAGGAATGCGCCGCAGGGGAGAGCATCTATCCGCAGACGATACCAGCTGGGTAGCGTTTTCAAAACCTGCCGGTGTGCACATTGACTTTTTGAAATGGTTCCCATATAATTTCTCAGTATAATTTGCCGGAGCATCCGACAGACATCAGGGGGTTCTGATCCTCGGAGATTTGCATATAGTAGGGCATGATTTAAACTTTTTACATGACAGGAGAATCGGTTGAGATGAGCGATAAGGAAGTCATTCTTACACAGGATGGTCTGAAAAAGCTGGAAGATGAGCTCGAGAATCTGAAATCCGTTAAACGGCGCGAAGTTGCAGAGCGGATCAAGGTTGCCATCGGTTATGGCGACATCAGTGAAAATTCCGAGTATGAAGATGCCAAGAATGAACAAGCTTTTATAGAAGGCCGTATTATCACTTTGGAAAAAATGCTCCGTAATGCCCGCATCATCAATAACGAGGATATTAGCACAGACGCGGTTGGCGTGGGCAACACGGTCATTGTGGAGGATATGGAGTTTGGGGATACGATGGAATACACCATCGTCGGCACTGCAGAATCCGACCCATTGAACAACAAGATTTCCAACGAAAGCCCGGTAGGCAAGGCGATTATCGGCAAAGCAAAAGGCTCGGTGGTTGATGTCAACGTACCAGCCGGCGTCATTAAATATAAAATTGTAGACATTAAGAAGTAAGTTAGATCAGCATGCGCGGAAAGCTTCCTTTCGGGGAGCTTTTTTCGCTATGATAGCACCATCAGCCCAATGAGGCGGACAGGCTGCCGGCATTCCACCGGGAAGCGAGAATGAAGGAGATGAGCGTTACGATGACGGAAGAAAATCATCAACAAGAGCAGGGACAAGAGCAGGAGCTCAGCGAGCTGCTGCAGATCCGGCGTGCGAAGCTGGACGAGCTGCGCAAGCTCGGCATAGACCCGTTTGGGGGAAAATACGAAAGAACTCACCAGGCGGGAGAGCTGATGGAGGCTTACGATGCTCTCAGCAAGGAGGAGCTTGAGGAGAAGCAGGTTGAGGTGAACCTGGCTGGCCGGATTATGGCAAAACGGGGTATGGGCAAGGCTTCCTTTGCGCATATTCAGGACTTGAGCGGCCGTATCCAGATTTATGTGCGCCAGGATACCGTTCCAGCGGATAAGTATGAAGCATTCAGTATTTTGGATTTGGGTGACATTATCGGGATCAGCGGGACGCTGTTTAAGACAAAAACCGGTGAAACCACGGTAAAGGTACACAATCTGGAGGTACTGTCGAAATCGCTCTATCCGCTGCCGGAGAAATTCCATGGCTTGAAGGATGTAGAGCTGCGCTATCGTCAGCGTTACGTGGATCTGATCATTAACCCGGAGGTTCAAAAGACCTTCATTACGCGTTCCCGTATTATCCAGTCCATGCGCCGCTACCTGGATTCGCACGGATATCTGGAAGTGGAGACACCAACTCTGCATACGATTGCCGGCGGTGCCGCAGCACGTCCATTTATTACGCATCATAATGCGCTGGATATGGAGCTGTACATGCGAATCGCGATCGAGCTTCATTTGAAGCGTCTTATTGTCGGCGGCCTCGAAAAAGTGTACGAAATTGGCCGGGTATACCGCAATGAGGGCATTTCAACACGCCATAACCCGGAATTCACAATGATTGAGCTGTATGAAGCTTATGCGGATTACAAGGATATTATGGCACTGACAGAAAATCTGATCGCGCACATTGCGCAGGAAGTGCTGGGAACCCAGGTTGTGGAATATCAAGGCCAACAGGTTGACCTCAAGCCGGAATGGCGCCGCGTTTCCATGGTCGATGCCGTTAAGGAAGTGACTGGAGTCGACTTCGGCGTGCAGATGACCAATGAGGAAGCTCATGCCTTGGCCAAGGAGCATAAGGTGCCTGTCGAGAAGCATATGACCTTCGGTCATATTCTGAACGCGTTCTTTGAGCAGTTTGTAGAAGAGACGCTCATTCAGCCGACGTTTGTAACCGGACATCCAGTTGAAATTTCGCCGCTGGCCAAGAAAAACGATCAGGATCCGCGCTTTACCGACCGTTTCGAGCTGTTCATTGTCGCGCGTGAGCATGCCAATGCCTTCTCGGAGCTCAACGATCCAATCGATCAGCGCCAGCGCTTTGAGTCCCAGCTGAAGGAACGCGAGCAGGGTAATGATGAAGCCCATGAGATGGACGAGGATTTCCTGCGTGCGCTGGAGTACGGCATGCCGCCAACAGGAGGACTCGGCATCGGGATTGACCGCTTGATTATGCTGCTGACCAACGCCCCGTCGATCCGAGATGTGCTGCTCTTCCCGCATATGCGTCACCGGGCGCTGGACTAAGCGAGATACATGCTGCATAGAGCCTCCGGCCATCTGGCTGGAGCAATGAACATATCTAAAAGGACCCTTCCGCGTTATGGCAACGTGAGAGGGTCCTTTTTTACATGCATAGGATGCAGACTACGGCTGCTTGGGATCACGGCCTGACAGGCATGCGGCTGCAATCTCAGGCTTGCATATAGAATACAGGTGACGCTTTACCACAGATCGCATGAGATCTGGAGTCAGCTTCTCGGGTCTCATGACAGCATGCATGGCAAGTCCGTCAATCAGTCCGTAAAAGCGCTCTGTCTCCAGTTCCTGATCCAGCTGCAAGGGCGCAAGCTCCTGCTGAACAAGAGCATGGACGATGGTGGAGAACAAACGGCGCATATCCTCGTCCACTTGACTTCGAAGTGAGCCGAGTGTGGGATCCGAGAAGGATTTGACGACAAACGCGAACCATACCTCCATTTCCTGACGAGTTTCTTCCTCCAGCGGCAAAATCTCATCTACCAATAAAGGAGCATCCTTCAAAACATCTCCCGTAAACGAAATCCTGCTGATTCGCTCGTTGACCCGCTGCGTGACAAGCTTCATGGCATACGCGAACAGTTCCGATTGTGTAGCAAAATAATGCCGCAGCGAGCCTGAAGACAGCCCCGCCTCTTCTGCGATGTTGCGGACAGATGCATACTCCAGCCCATGCTGATGGATAACCCTCCACGCCGCGTGGGCTACTTTTTCTTTTTGCGCGTTGTGATCTACGATTTTTGGCATGGATAAAGTATAACATGTTGCTTGTTTATTTCGCACAAGTGTGCTAACTTATTT
The DNA here is from genome assembly GCF_044383795.1 of Paenibacillus sp. JSM ZJ436. Taxonomy (NCBI): domain Bacteria; kingdom Bacillati; phylum Bacillota; class Bacilli; order Caryophanales; family Paenibacillaceae; genus Paenibacillus; species Paenibacillus sp. JSM ZJ436. The sequence continues at coordinate 992 of NZ_JBISEO010000019.1, read as the reverse complement.
TTAAGACGACTGTACTAAAAAGGAGTGCAAAGCTGTGATTGCCGCCCTCATTGTAGGATGTGAGATTGGATTTTGGGTGCTCGTGCTGGCCGGATTGTGTGCGAGATATCTTTTTGGAAGGAAGAAGCTTGGTGCGTTGCTGCTCGCCGCTACTCCTGTAGTGGATCTCCTGCTGATCACGGTTACTGTTCTGGATTTGAAAAATGGAGCCGAAGCAAAGTGGGTACACGGACTCGCCGCTGTATATATCGGGGTAACGATTGCTTTTGGCCGGAGTATGATCTCTTGGTCGGATCAACGATTTGCTTACCGCTTTGCCGGTGGATCCAAACCGTTACCTAGAGCACGCACTGGAAGGGAGCATGCACGATTGGAACGTGAAGGCTGGCTTCGCCATCTGCTGTCCTGGTGTATTGGCTGTGTCATCCTTGCGGGGATGGTCTGGTATGTCGGAGAACCTGCAAACACGGAAGTATTGATTAGGATGGTGCAAGTGTGGAGTGCTGTGCTTGGCATTGATTTTATGATCAGCTTTAGCTATACCTTGTGGCCGAAGGGAGGGGTGAGAAGATAAACAATAAGTCTGTATATATATACCAATCAAAAAAATCCGCAAAGGGGTTGCATTGTGCTTCAGTGCTATGGTATATTTTATTTCCGGCCGCGAAACGGTGGTTGGATGTCACGGTGAAGAGACACGGCAAGCGAAATGCTTGAAATAAACTTTCAAAAAAAAGTGCTTGCTAAGTTGGTTGGAACGTGATATACTATAAAAGTTGCTGAGACGAGAGGTTGTCCAAGCGACAGAAACAGAATTGATCTTTGAAAACTGAACAACGAGTGAGTTAAACCGATCTTGCCTTACGGTGAGATCAACAATGAGATTTTATAATCTCGTCAGTTTTGAAATGAGCAATGGAACTCAACTTTCATGGAGAGTTTGATCCTGGCTCAGGACGAACGCTGGCGGCGTGCCTAATACATGCAAGTCG
>NZ_JBISEO010000018.1:0-69601 GCF_044383795.1 Paenibacillus sp. JSM ZJ436 | reverse complement strand
TCTCCATGAAAGTTGAGTTCAATTGCTCATTTCAAAACTGACGAGATTATAAAATCTCATTGTTGATCTCACCCGAAGGCAAGATCGCTTTAACTCACTCGTTGTTCAGTTTTCAAAGATCAATTCTCTTCATTCTTCATCGTCGCATCTCTCAGCGGCGACTTTTATAATATATCATACTTCCTAGCAAGCTTGCAAGCTTTTTTTTCAAAAAGTTTTTTTGAGCGGTGAAGCTCTTTCTTGCTTGGCTGCTGAATCGGCGGTATATCGCCAAAGGAAGCGAAAATTAATTTATCATATATACGCCGACTCAGTCAACCTTTTTTTTGAATTTCAATGCTTGATTTGCGGAAACTTCCCGTTACGCGCATATTTAGAAAGCTCTTTCTGTGGCGCAAACCGGGCATACATCCGAAACACCGTTTTGTACCGGTTCGCAATAGCGTGTCTAATATTGGCATCCAATCGCTGGTCACTCAAATCCAGCAGCATTTCATCCAGCTCTTTTCGCAGTACGTAATCCAGCTCTTTGCATTCTTTCTCGTTAAATAGCATTCCGAGCATCATCCTGACCTCCTCTGGATTCCGGTGCGGTTATTCTGCTCTCCCGCTTCCGTTCCCCTATGTATGTGCATGAACTGTCGAACTTTAACCCTTCTTGCTTGCCATCCATAATGTTCAATAAACAAAATTCGATAGGTCGTAAACTGCTTTATTAGGTATGCTCATAATCCGGGAAAATTATGACATCAGCCACAGGGTAATTGTACTTTCAATTATTGCGGCTACGAAGAGCAGTATTAGGATCCATAGAGAGGCCGTGCCCGTTTTTCTCCATGCTGTTCTCCACTTCAAGCCAAGAGCCTCCCCTTTTTTCTGACCGGGAAGAATGCTTCGAATGACCAGAGCACCCAGCATGAGTCCGTAAGCTCCTGCAATGATGAGCACCGGTATTTCAATAATGCCGTGAGGCAGCAAGCCTTTAAAGATAAGCTCATTGAGATCTCCACCGTTTGCACGAACCAGCTCCATGAGAAAACCAAGCACCATCCCGTTCATGGCCAGAAACACGAAAGGAATAATTCCGATCAGCAGGCCTGCAAACATGACTATTAAACTTTTGATCGCATTGTTCAGAAAAATAAACACAAAAAAGCTCAGCTCCGGATTGTCCGACGCGCTCAAATTTTGGCTTGTTTCTGCTAAGGCCTGAATTTCTCCAGCTAAGATTTCCTGGATCTCCCGGCTGGCGTTCCAGCCCGCTGCGATCGCGAGTACAAACAGTACAGCAGATACAATCAGAGCACCACGAATCGTGCCCAGGTCTTTAAGAAAAGTAGTAAATCGATACATACGCTGCCTCCTTTACAGTAATAAGTTATCGGTACGAGCATAGATTTTAGTAAACAAGCTTTTTGCAATATGAAGGGAGAGGAGCCTGCCGGTATGAGTTTCTTTTATGTTTTGAATGGGCAGAAAATCAAGCGGTTCAGTTTTGTTCTTGCTGCTGCCGTCTTTGCGGTCGGAGTCATTTATGTGGAAAGTGATCATATTTCCGTATTCTCGGAGAACACGCCTGCGGCCGTGTACAGTGTCCCAACGGAGAAGAAGCAGATTGCTTTGACGTTTGACATTAGCTGGGGAGAGAAGCGCGCCGAGCCGATTTTACAGGTGTTGAAAGACAAGGGGGTGTCCAAGGCTTCCTTCTTCCTGTCCGCACCCTGGAGCAAAAGCCATCCTGATATCGTGAGCAAGATCAAGGAAGGCGGTTTTGAGATCGGCAGTCACGGATTTAAGCATGATAACTATAGTACGCTGTCAGATGAGGAAATACGCAAGCAGATTACAACGGCTCACTCTATTTTAACCACCGTGACGGGACAAGAACCGAGGCTAATCCGGCTTCCAAACGGCGATTTCGACAAAAGAGTGCTGAGCATCGCCGACAGCTTGAACTATACGGTCATTCAGTGGGACACCGATTCTCAGGACTGGAAAAACATTGGCACCGACCAGATTGTAGATCGCGTTGTAAGTAAGGCACACCCGGGAGACATTGTTCTGCTTCATGCCAGCGACTCCGTGAAACAGACTCACGAAGCGCTTCCGGACATTATTGATGAGCTGCGCCGCAAGGGCTATGAATTTGTCACAGTAACCGATTTGCTGCAGCAAAGCAGCACCAAAGGCTCACCCGTTCAGGATCAATCTACAATGCAAAAGCATATAGAGGATGCAGTGAATCGTTAAATGCTCACTGTGATGTACTACAGCCTTTAAGTTCATGTTAGCACAGCTGGCGAATTCCTTTCCACGGTGGGTTGCCTATGAGTTTGTACTTCGGATGAAGAAATGATGGAAGAGGATGTTCTTTTATACAAGGAGACTGAAGAAGAAATCAATACGATGGGGATAAAATGATGAATTTGAATACATGACGATCAAAGCTTCGGTCAGTAATGTAACAGGGATTAAATAGCCCTGTATCCCCGTTTCCAGGCTATGCAATGGTTCTTCGGCTTGGCCGTGGACTGGAAACGGGTTTTTAAAAGAGTGAATTGGCAGGGTGACTCACATTGTAGTCAATATGATCGGACCGTCTGCAGTAATAGCGATGGTGTGTTCATACTGTGCCGAAAGCGAGCCGTCAGCCGTTCTCGCGGTCCATCCATCAGCATCTACCGTCATGACCGCTGTTCCAGCGTTGATCATCGGCTCGATCGTCATAACCATTCCTTCTTTTAAACGAAAGCCTCTGCCAGGCCTGCCCACATGAGGGTAATTGGGTTCCTCGTGCATTTCCCGTCCTACACCATGTCCGAGCAGATCACGAACCACGGAGAATCCATGCTGCTCAGCATGAGATTGCACCGCGTGCATCACATCCCCTATACGGTTCCCGACTATAGCTCTTTCAATGCCAAGTTCTAAGCATTCTTTCGTTACCCGCATCAGTTTACGGGCTTCTTCCGACACTTCACCAACCGCATAAGACCAAGCAGAATCTCCAATCCAGCCATCCGCTTCCGCAACAATATCGATCGTGACAATATCACCTTCCTCAAGCGGTCTGCTGTTCGGAAACCCATGGGCAATGACGTCATTGACTGACGCACATGTAGCAAATGGATAACCGTTATATCCGATCGTATAAGCCTTAGCGCCTTTCTCCCTCAGAAACCGAAGCGCGAACGACTCGATATCAAGGGTCGTAACACCAGGCACGATCAAATCAGACACGGCCTGATGAAAAGCAGCGACAATTCGACCGGCTTTTCTCATTTCTTCAATTTCTGCTCTTGATTTCAGAGTAACCATTGTATTCATCTCTCCTTCGACTGAATGCCCCAAAAAATCGTATCCACAATCCTTTCAATATCCATCTCAGTCAGCATATGGTGATGGATGTTCAGCATGGCATAACCGATAAGCGAACCATATATAATGGCAGCTGTGGATTCCGGTGACTTGGAATCGATCTCTTCACGAATCATATCCACAAACGGGATGTAGATTCGTTGTTGGAACTCGGTGAACAGCTTGCTGAACCGGTTTCCCGGGAAGTGATGAAAATTGTCCGCAACCGATTTAAGTAAAATAAATACGGAAGGATCTTGGGTGCACGTTTGAAGGAGCTGCCTGGAAAATGACGCTGCTTTAAGCAAATGGCACTCTTTTTCAGTTGAAAAAGGCATGACCTCCGACTCCATGCGTAGAAGAGCATCCCAGAGTACATCTTCCAGAAGCATGTGTTTATTTTTGTAATAATGATATACGGTTCCGTATCCCAGTTCAGCCTTGAGCGCAACATCCCGAATTTCCAATTGAATTCCCTTCTCTAAATAGACCTCTGCAGCCGCTTGCATAATTTGGCTCATCCGCATCTCCCGGATCGCATCATTCTGTTCTTTAGTTCGTGGTGACATGGCTCCTCCTTTTTTGACCTTCTCCAATGTCGATATAAAAGCAATATACATGATTTAAAGTGAGGAATCAACCCGCTTCCCCTTCACACCTGCCCGGATAGAAAATGCTTGTCTAACCAGACACGCTGCAACAAAAAAAGAGCTAATTGAATTAGCTCTTTTCTACGTTCTGGGTCACTTTATGCAGCGTCAGAATCTGATAGGCATTACATGCCAGTAAAGGAATAATCAAAAATACAGTGGCATTGTTCTCACCAATCTTTAATACGCCGATGATTTCCAGAATGGTCACTGCCAGCATGAAAAACATGGTTGGGATCAGCGCTTTGCTGTTTGTCATGTTTACTTTGAAGTAAGTAACGACAACGGCGGTCAGCAGAATCCCGATCGCAATAATTAAATCCCAAGTGAAATTCTGTTGATTTCCCACAAATGTCCGCAGAAAAATAAGCTCCATCAGAGCCAGTACGGACAAGACGAGCTGTACGTATCCCCAGGTTTTTGGCCGAAATACACCAATTCCGATATAATTCAGCGTTAGATAAGCAAAAAAACCTAATTGCGAGTACACACTGACTAGTGCACCGTATCCCAGCAGGATTAACGGATAGATGGTCAGATCGACCGCTCCCTTAAACTCAATATTGCCTGTCGCCAGCTGCAGCGCCACACCTGCGATCACTGCGGCAATCGCGCCGACCAGCATCGTTTTCCAAAATAATCTTGCCCACTTCCGTAAGCTCAAGTGATCTCCACCCCCACAAGTCATTATTTTACCAACCTTCTCAATAAAAAACCATGCTCACTTCGACATATTTCTTACATTCCATCACATACTATGGACAGCACCCACACAAAGGAGGACTACGGGCATGAAGCGGCCTTTATTTTGTTTATTCAGCGGTCTGGGACTCACCTTGGTATTAGTAACGGGGTGCGGCTCCGATCAAGGCTATACTGCCCAGCAGATGGGCTATAAAGAGATGAAATCCATGGTGGTTGATATCCTCAAAACAGACGAGGGCAAAAAAGCGGTCGAGGAGGCTCTGGGCGGCGGCTCATCGTCCGGCGAAAGCGGCGGAGCTTCTGGCGCTAAAATTTTGTCGGCCCAGTCGGGCGACGATATTCGTCTAGCCGTCAAGGATACACTCGTGTCTGAGGATTATAAAAAAGAAATTGAGAAGATCATGACCGACCCCCTGTTTGCAGGTGAATTTGCTAAAGCGATCAACGCTGAAAGTAAGCAGCTTCATCTCCAGCTCATCAAAGACCCTACGTATCAAAAGTCCGTGGAGGAAATTATGAAGTCACCTGAAATCATGAAATCCTTCTTAGAGCTGACGAAAACGCCGGATTACCGCAAGCAGACGATGACAATTATGCAAGAGGCCATGCAAAACCCGCTCTTCCGGATGGAAGTCCTGCAATTGCTGAAGACGGTTGTGAAGGATGAACTGCAGCCAGCCGTTGAAAAGGAGCAGGGCGGCGAGAGCGGCGGCAGTGAAAATGGCGGGGAGGCCGGCGGTGAAGGCGGCAGTGAAGGGGAAAGCGGCGGTGAAGGCAGCGGTGGTGGTGGCAGCTAACGCAGTGCTAATCTGGTCATACAATAAACTCCCTGATTATAGGAATCAGGGAGTTTATTGTTAGTCTATGGACAATTCATGCATTTTGGTTGTTTTAACGGGATGCACACTTTGAAATTACAGCCTTTGCAATCTCCTCATAAATCTGGCCGCTCTCAGTGTCTTCTTTATATACCGATGGGGAGAAGTCTGGATCTGTCGGAAGGTTGTCCGGTGCGCTTAATGGAAGCTGTCCCAGCAGTTCGGTATGAAGATTGTCTGCCAGCATTCCTCCGCCTCCACGGCCGAAAATATAATCCTTCTCGCCGCAGTGCTGACAATTCCGATAGGCCATATTTTCGATAACGCCCAGCACCTCATGGTTCGTCTGAAGCGCCATAGCTCCCGCTCTTGCAGCTACGAACGCCGCCGTGGCATGGGGTGTGGTAACAATAATCTCTTTGCTCTGCGGGATCATCTGGTGCACGTCCAGCGCTACATCACCGGTACCGGGAGGTAAATCCAGCAGCATGTAATCCAGGTCACCCCAAGCTACATCATCAAAAAACTGACGGAGCATCTTGCCCAGCATCGGTCCTCTCCACACGACCGGACTGTTCTCCCGAATGAAAAAGCCCATCGACATCACCTTGACGCCAAACCGCTCCACTGGAATGATGACGCCGTCATCCGTAACGACGGGGCCTTCCTCCATCCCCATCATGTCCGGAACGCTGAAGCCGTAAATATCTGCATCGATCAAGCCGACTTTCTTGCCTTGGCGGACAAGCGCGGTCGCCAGGTTAACGGTCACGGTAGATTTCCCCACCCCGCCTTTCCCGCTCGCAATCGCAATAAACTGAACGCCCGATTCCGGGGCCAGCAGCTCATGCTTCATCCCGGCTGCGTGTCCTTTGGTCAGCTTCTCGCGGTCCAGCTCTTCTTCCTTCGACTTGTCCTCCAGCGGCCGCATCCGGATATGAATATCCTCTGCTCCCAGTGCCTGCAGCAGCTCTCGAATCTGCGCATTCAGCAGCGTCCGCGTCTCTTCGGTTGTGTACGTGACGGATAAACGCACGGTGTTATCTTTAACTACAATGTCACGAATGCGTTGCAGCTCCATTAGACTCTGTCCAGTCTCCGGGTCCTGCAGCGGCTGTAAAATCTCCTGTACCTGCTCTCTGCTTATCAGCATATCGAATCGCACCTCAACTTTGGTTAGTGGCTCAATCTCTGGAATGTTATTCAGCCTACATTATACCACTACTTCACCCGTGCTGCCGATTAGTTGGAGCGCTCTCCTGCACTATACCTCAGAACGCCATTATATATAGAGGCTGCCACCTTTCGCTGGTACTTCTCATCCCTCAGCATTTCGGACTCCTGCGGATGAGACAGAAAGCCGACCTCTACGAGTGCGGACGGGATTTTGAGCGCTTGCAGCAAAAAGATTTTGTCATCCGTCTTGGCCAGCCGCTGCGTATTCTCGAGCTGGTGACGAATTTCACCCTGGATCAGCTCCGCAAGGCGTCTGCTTTCTTCTTTTCCCGGTGGGTAAAAGGTTTGGGCACCACTCCAGCGGTTAGAAGGAATGCTATTCAGATGAATGCTGATAAACAGGTCAGCCTGCTTATTTTCAATCAGCCGCACCCGATTGTTTAAATCCTCGGTTTTTCGCTTGGAGTATCCCGCGGTTTCCGGAGAGGCCAGATCATAATCCCCTTCTCGCGTTAAGATCACCAAGGCTCCTGCCTGCTGAAGATAATCCCGCAAATACAGCGTGACCGCCAGATTAATATCCTTCTCAATCACGCCCTGGCGGCTGACAGCTCCCCCATCCGGGCCACCGTGACCCGCATCCAATGCGATTACCTTTCCTGCCAGCGGCAGGCTCCAATATTGAACGGTTTTGTTCGTTGGAATTTCGTAGGTCACTACGGCAAGCAGTAAAAGCAGCAGTCCAAGCCCGATCAGGCTTTGCTTTATCTTTTTCCAGGAGATCCATATGGTCACCTTATCGCGTTCCGGCCTGGACATAAAAAATCCACCTCGTCCCTATAAGTGTTGTACTTATATGTATGGGACAAGATGGATAAATATGTCGCGGCGTTCTAGACGCTGACCTGCTCTTTCATGCCTTCAATGAGGATCGCTGCAACCTCAGGCCGTGTGAACTCCGGCGGCGGGCACTTGCCCTCTCTCAGCAGTCCGCGCACTTTCGTGCCGGATAAGGTCAGGTGCTGCTCCTTATCGTGCGGGCAGGTCTTGCTGGATGCCATATTGCCGCATTGGATACAAAAGAAACTGTGCTCAAAGAACAGCGGGGTAATGCCAAGCTCTTCTGCTGAAAAGTGGCGGAAAATTTCCTGGGCTTCATATGTACCGTAGTAATCGCCCACCCCCGCATGGTCCCGGCCGACGATGAAATGGGTGCAGCCGTAATTTTTGCGGACCATCGCATGGAAAATGGCTTCCCGTGGTCCTGCATACCTCATTGCCGCCGGGAATACGCCCAGAAATGTGCGATCCTGTGGGTAATAATGCTCCAGCAAAGCGAGATAGCTTCTCATACGTACATCAGCCGGCACATCATCAGACTTGGTTTCACCGACGAGCGGGTTCAGAAACAGCGCATCCACAATTTCCATAGCACTCTTCTGAATGTATTCATGGGCCCGGTGCACCGGGTTGCGGGTCTGAAAGCCCACTACGGTCTTCCACCCACGCTCTTCGAATAAAGCACGTGTCTGCGCCGGATCGAAGTAAAACTCCTGGAAACGGGCAGGCTGAGGCCGATTGAGAATCTCTACAGAGCCTCCCACATATATATTAGGACGCTCAAACAGCTTCTTGACCCCTGGATGCTCCGGGTCCTCGGTTTTGAACACCTTCAGCGCTTCTTCGCGCTGATCTACGCTATAGACGTCCTCAACGGTCAGAATGGCGTAGATCACGCCGTCCTCTTCTCCTATCAATGCGGCCTGCTCACCGGCACTCAAAGTAACGGCTGTAGCATCAGGCACAGCTAGTGTCACGGGAATGCTCCAAACGGTTCCGTCTGCCAAACGCATTGTGTCCAGGACAGCACGATAATCTTTTTTACTCATAAAGCCTTGTAGGGGTGAAAACGCACCGACTCCGATCAGATCCAGATCTGAGATGGCCCATGTATTGATAGGGATGGCAGGCAAGTTGCCTGCAGACTCCAATAAAGCCTGACGTCGTTCCGGTTCTGCAATACGGTTAATAAGCGCACCACCGTGCGGCTGAATGATTGTCATGAAGTGAGCCTCCTGTTCTTGTTCTTCTTCAGGTATGAATTGATTTATTTATGAAGTCCGCACTCCGTTTTCTCATTCCCGGACCAGCGTCCAGCACGCGGATCCTCACCCGGCATCACCTGACGAGTGCAATAGTGGCAGCCGATACTCGGATAATTCTGATCATGAAGCGGATTATAAATGACGTCATGCTCCCGGATATATGCCCATACCTCATCCTGAGTCCAATCTGCGATCGGATTAAACTTCACCAGGCCAAACTTATTGTCATACTCGATCTTTTTGGCATTGGCGCGTGTGGGCGCCTGATCGCGTCGGATCCCTGTAATCCAGGCATCGTACTGAGACAAAATTCGTGTGAGCGGCTCTACCTTGCGGATATTGCAGCATTGGTTCGGGTTCACCTGCCATAACGTATCTCCATGCTGTGCCGCCTGCTCTTCCGGCGAGAGGACTGGTGCAACGCGTACAAATTCCATATTATATTTCGCAACTAACCGATCCCGGGTATGGTACGTCTCTTCAAAGTGAAAGTCGGTATCCAAATAAAAGATATCCGTTCCCGGGCTGATCTTCTGAACCATATCCACCAGCACTACATCCTCTGCACCAAAGCTGCAGGCAAACGTAATGTTGGGAAAGGTTTGAACAGCGTATCGAATGATTTCTTCAGCAGAAGCCGTCTCTAATGCAATAGCCTGCTCTTGGATTAACTGCTCTTTCTCTAATAAGTTCATGTCTTTGACCTCCAGTACTTATTAATTCCACATAATCCTACGTAATTAGTATGAATTAAGTATAGACCATTCCTATATATTGTCAACACCTTAAATAAGACTCTTGTATTATCAGTCTTTATCTACGGAATATGCCATAACACTCATTAGTGCATTTTCTGCTTGTGTAGAGTCAAGTCGGCTATACTGCACAAACGCAGGTTTACTAGCAATGACCTCCATAGCATATGGCACTCCAGCAGGAATTGAAACACCATTACTTGACTCGATGTGCGCAGTTCGGATATGTCTGGTGCGCTGCCCAGGCACTTGAGTATTCATCCCCAAAATCGGTTCCCGATCCTCAAAATATGCATTAATCGTAACGGTAATCTCATCCGCATTTAAATTTAGAACACATACGGATTCATGACTTACCAGTTCCCCTGAGCTAGTTGGGGGAATATACCCGTCCGGAATAATCCAATGAGTCTTGCCTTTACACATTTTTAAGTCCTCCTTATGATGAATTTCCAATATAATTCAAGTTTAAGTTTATCATAAAGTGATCTGTAAAATGACTACTTAAATAGAAGGGTTCCGCAATAAAATCTCGGTCTCTATATGATTTATTGTGCAAGTTAAAGAATGATAAAGCTGCAGGTATTAATAGAAAAAATTTTTACCCTTACACATTTAATAGGAAGTTGGATGAACGTTAACACGTTGTTCAAACTGGTGGCTCCTATTCGCTTAGTGAAGCCCTTGATTGAGTTCACGTAATACTTCGCATTTGACTACACATAATCCTTCTACATATGACAGATTGTAATATGAAGTGCGACACCCAGAAAAACAAAAGACCCATGCTGGGCGTACATCGAGTAGGAGGAGGCGCCTAGCCTCCGTCCTCTCACACCACCGTACATGCGGGTCCGCATACGGCGGTTCCAAAAGGTTAACAAAGCTCCAAATAACGAGAAAGCAAACTTTTCAGCCCTTTCGCTTCCCAATAGGAGGTTGGAAGGGCTTTGTTTGTGTTTCGAGACATTTCCCATGCTCCGCGTCTGGAGTTAGCCATGACAAAACATGCCCATTCTGGGACACCGAGTGCCCGGAGTTCTCGGATACGAGTACGTACCCGTTTCCATGGCTTCCAGAGACACATACGTAACCTGCGCCGAATCCACTGGTCGAATTTCTCGCAGTGACCTTTTGCTGAGGCTAGTCGGAAATAGCCAATCCAGCCGATGAGATAGCGGTTTAGTTGCATAATCCGGTTTTCCATAGACATCGATCGCGTTCGGTTCGTCAGCTCTCGCATCTTCTCTTTGAATCGCGAGATGGTTTGTGGGGCTAATCGAATCGTCGCTTTCTTGTCCCTCAGGAAACTGAATCCGAGGAACTTACGGTTCCAAGGGCGATCTACCGCGCTTTTCTCTCGATTCACTTTCAGTTTCAGCTTCCCTTCTACGAAGCGTGTTACCGAATCCATGACGCGTTCTCCCGCACGTTTACTCGCAACAAATATATTGCAGTCATCCGCATAGCGGAGGAATCGCGATCCTCGTTCGGATAGCTCTTTGTCCAAGTCGTCCAGCAGAATGTTCGCTAAGAGCGGGCTCAATGGTCCGCCCTGCGGCGTACCCTCTCCCGTTTTCTCGAGCACGCCATTTGCCATAACTCCTGCATTTAGGTAGGCACGAATGAGCTTCAACACATATTTGTCCGTCACTTTCCTTGCCACCCTTGCCATGAGCATGTCGTGGTTGACTCGGTCAAAAAACTTCGCTAAGTCCAGGTCTACGACCCAGCGGAAGCCTTCTTGGATGTAATGTTGAGCTTGCTTTACCGCGTCATGCGCTCGCTTCCCAGGGCGAAAGCCGTAGCTATGCCTTGAGAAGTCCGCGTCGAAGATCGGGTTCATCACTTGCAACAGGGCTTGTTGAAGAAAGCGGTCCATCACGGTCGGGATGCCAAGCAGCCTCACGCCGCCTCCGGGTTTGGGGATTTCCACCCGTTTGACGGGCATGGGTCTGTAGGTTCCCGCAAGGAGCTCGGTCTTCACCGTCTCCCAATGTGTTTTCAGGTAAGCTTGTAGATTCGCTACCGTTACGCTGTCCACGCCGGGCGCTCCTCCGTTTTGTACCACTCGCTTGTAGGCGAGCCTGAGGTTATCTCCTCTGAGCATTCGTTCTAACAAGTCGTTATTCGCTTCGCGAGAGGAAGGGGCGACTTGTGCCGACGAAGAACTCGGCGCTCCGACATACCCTGACGGCTTCACCGCTTCTCTTTGCCGCGAGCTCTCTTGCGAGATTTTCTGCTGTCTTTGCTCTTCATGCGAACGCATCGGTTTCCTCTCTCCTTTCGGTTCGGCCCTTCCGGTTTCCGGCGTCCCGTACCCCCGTACTATGGCCTCTGCTGACTCCTGCAGATTCAGCGCGGCTTCTCAGCCGCGGTTACGAAATAACTTCGCGTATTCCGCAGGTCTCCCCAGATAAGAACGTCATCTTTCTGCCCGCAACCACTGGAGTTTACAAGCGTAGCCCTTGGCGACTTCGGATTTCGTCATGTGTGGGTGACTCATCCGACTACTCTTGCCTCTAATCCAGTTCGTGTACCTTGGCTCGTGCATTTGCCTCCAGCTTCCTTCAGATTCTGCCTCGCAGCAGACACCTTTGCTCTTGGCTAACGGTAGGCGTTCGCCAGCCCCCGTTCGGGACTTTCACCCTAGAGATGACGCCCATGCTGGGCGTACCACAAAAAAAAAAAAGCCCTTGGCCGGTTGGCCAAGAGCTTTCGTAAGAGCAAAAACAATATTAACGCTTGGAGAACTGAGGAGCGCGACGAGCCGCTTTAAGACCGTATTTCTTACGTTCTTTCATACGAGGGTCACGAGTCAGGAATCCAGCTTTCTTCAGAGAACCACGGAATTCAGGGTCAGCCTTTAGCAATGCACGGGAAATACCGTGACGGATTGCGCCAGCTTGACCGGAAATGCCGCCGCCATGAGCAATGACAAGAACATCGTATTTGCCCAATGTTTCAGTCAGTGTCAGAGGTTGCTTAACGATCAGCTTGAGAGTTTCCAAACCGAAATATTCGTTGATATCGCGCTTATTGATGACAATTCGTCCTTCACCCGGTACAAGGCGAACACGTGCTACCGAATGCTTACGACGACCTGTCCCATAGTATTGTACTTGTGCCATGAAACTGTCCTCCTTTTAATTAACCTTGAAGTTCGTAAACTTCTGGTTTTTGAGCTTCGTGTGGATGTGCTGTGCCTGCATATGCTTTAAGTCTCAGCTTCATTTTCTCGCCCATGCGAGTTTTAGGAAGCATGCCGTGAACGGCGCTTTCGATCACGCGCTCAGGGAATTTCTTGATCAGGTCTTCAGCAACAGTCACTTTCAATCCACCTGGATGCATGGAGTGACGGTAGTATTTCTTGTTGGACATTTTCTTCCCGGTCAGTACAATCTTCTCCGAGTTGATTACGACTACGAAGTCGCCAGTATCCACATGTGGAGTAAATTGTGGCTTGTGCTTGCCGCGGATCAGAGCCGCAACTTCACTTGCCAAACGGCCAAGCGTTTTGCCTTCGGCATCAACGATGTACCAGTTACGCTCAACTTCATTTGGCTTCGCCATATAGGTGGTACGCATGTTAAGTTTCCTCCTTGTATTCATCCGAAAAAGTTTCAAATGTTCATCATTTATCTTCGTTCATGTGTGAAGCAAATTTAAGTGTTAGATGGATCGTATTACGGCATTTTCTCAACCGGGGCTGTGGGAGAGCCGTTAAGAAAACACAACTTATATAATACAGGATACACGCATAAACTGCAAGTGTTTTTTAAGGTAATGACCTTGTAAACAGCGCTGCTGTCGGGACGTTTACACCGTCTCCAAAAACAGCGATCTCAGCATTAGCCCAGCGCCTATTATGTCCTGATTATATATGAGGCTGCATCCAGCTCAACGTCCCACAGCATCAGGCCATGGCTGACCGCTGTTGGTCCTGCCGCTGCACGATTCTGCGCGATTAACGCAGTCCTAACGCTTTCAGGCGTACGCTTGCCCTCACCGACCTCAATCAGCGTACCCATAATAATCCGCACCATATGCTGTAGAAATCCACTGCCCGTGATATAGGTGTGTACGACACCCTGATCTCGTGGGTGATCCCGGCTCATGCTGGTGTCAACCTCCATCCATGCATCATAAATCGTCCGAACATGTGATGGCTTGGTGGAGCGGCGGGAAGCAAAGCTGGTGTAATCGTGCGTACCCAGTAAATGCTTCAAGCCTTCCTCCATAGCGCTCACATTCAGCCGGCCATAGTGGTGAAATTGATAACGGAGATGAAAAGGATCCGGAAACTGGTTGGCGTTAATCGTATATCGGTAGGTTTTGCGCTTCGCCTCCCGGCGGGAATGAAAATCAAGCGAAACCTCCTGTGCATCAGTTACGACAATGTCCGAAGGCAGCCTGGAGTTCAGAGCCGAACACCACCGCTCCGGAGGAATCATGGCAGCGGAGCAGAAATTAAAAATCTGTCCCCGAGCATGAACGCCGGCATCGGTCCGGCCTGAGGCCGTGATTTTCAACGATTCCCCCGTCAAGCCGTAGATGGCCTGCTCAATCACATCCTGAACGGTGTTGCCGTCCGGCTGTGTCTGAAAGCCATTATAGTTCGTACCGTCGTAGCTTACTCTCATCAGAAGATTGCGCATAATTTCCCTCCTGCCTGGTGCCTGATGTCGTTCTCCCCGGTTAGGTGAGTGCAGCCTGGTCCAAAAACACCTAAAAAAAGAGCCCACCAAGGAGCTCCTTTTCATCATGCCAGCCGATCCTTCACAGTCAGCTGCATGACTAGAAGGCCTACCTTACGATGCCACAGGTGTAGCCGAGAGGAGCCGAACAAGTACGGCATGTTCCATCTCGAACCACGTCCCTGATCTAGGCTCTGAACGATTATCACAGGGGATAAATCAGTAACGAGCCGGGCATACATAACTACAGTCACTTCGGATGCAAAGCTCACTGTCGTTATTGAAACCTTTCGGCTGCAGCCACAAGATTTCAATAGTGATCTAACAGGTTAGATTGTAATGATTAAGCGCGGTCTACCAGTTCCAGATAAACCATAGGAGCTGCGTCACCACGACGAGGTCCCAGCTTCAGGATACGAGTGTATCCGCCGGCACGCTCGGAGTAACGAGGTGCAATCTCAGCAAACAGCTTTTGAATTGCATCCTGCTCACCATCAACCGTTTCACGACGAACAAATGCAGCTACCTGACGACGTGCATGCAGGTCATTGCGCTTTGCCTTGGTGATCAGCTTTTCAGCGATGGAACGCACTTCCTTGGCTTTCGCCTCGGTTGTTTGAATACGCTCGTACAAGAACAGATCAGTTACCAGGTCACGAAACAACGCTTTACGCGCGCTGGAATCGCGGCCCAACTTTTGGTATGCCATGTGTTTTCCCTCCTTTGCTAAAGCAATCGCGAGACTATTCTTCCGAACGGAGTCCCAAACCTAGCTCTTCAAGCTTCTCTTGAACTTCCTCCAAGGATTTGCGGCCCAGGTTACGGACCTTCATCATATCCTCTTCAGTTTTCGTCGTCAGCTCTTGTACCGTATTGATGCCGGCACGTTTGAGGCAGTTATAGGAACGTACGGAGAGATCCAGCTCTTCGATCGTCATTTCAAGCACTTTTTCTTTCTTGTCTTCTTCTTTTTCGACCATGATCTCGGCATCCTTCGCTTCGTCGGTCAGACCGACGAATAGGAAGAGGTGCTCGGTCAGGATTTTGGCGCCAAGGCTGACGGCTTCCTCCGGGCGAATGCTGCCATCCGTCCAGATTTCCATAGTCAGCTTGTCATAGTTGGTCACTTGACCTACGCGGGTGTTTTCAACGCTGTAGTTGACACGGCTGATCGGCGTATAGATCGAATCGACGGGAATGACGCCGATAGGCTGGTCATCGTGCTTGTTCCGATCCGCCTGGACATAGCCACGACCGCGATTGGCGAAAACACGCATATGAAGTCTTGCACCCGGGCCAAGCGTCGCAATATGCAGATCCGGATTAAGAATCTCCACATCGCTGTCTGCACGGATGTCTCCGGCAGTCACGACACCTTCGCCTTCCGCATCAATTTCGAACACTTTCTCTTCGTCGGAATGAATCTTCAGCGACAAAGCCTTCAGGTTCAAAATGATTTCAGTCACGTCTTCCATGACACCCGGAACCGTAGAGAACTCATGCAGAACGCCGTCAATCTGAATGGATGTGACAGCTGCGCCAGGCAGCGAGGACAGCAAAATGCGGCGGAGAGAATTCCCCAGCGTTGTACCGTAACCACGCTCCAGCGGTTCAACTATGAATTTTCCATAGGTTCCTTCCTCATTGACATCAACGGTCTCAATTTTCGGCTTTTCGATTTCAATCACGCAAGTACCCCTCCTTCAAACGTCGCTCCTATATGAAACTGTCATCTTATCCAGTAATCCATGTAGTATGCCTAAACAACCATTCTTAGCAGATTGCACCGGATTTATACCACATTAACAGGATGACTTCATTATACGCGACGACGTTTTGGCGGACGGCATCCGTTATGCGGAATTGGTGTTACGTCCTTGATCAGGTTAACTTCAAGACCTGCAGCCTGGAGGGAACGGATAGCTGCCTCACGGCCAGCGCCCGGACCTTTAACCATAACCTCTACAGCCTTCATGCCATGTTCCATTGCTGCTTTAGCCGCTGTTTCAGCAGCCATCTGTGCAGCAAACGGAGTGGACTTACGGGAACCTTTGAAACCCATGCCGCCGGAGCTCGCCCAAGAAATAGCATTTCCGTGGGGATCCGTAATGGTAACAATCGTATTGTTGAACGTGGAACGGATGTGAGCCACGCCAGATTCAATATTTTTGCGGTCACGACGTTTAGTACGTACGACTTTTTTTGGTTTAGCCATTGTCTGTTATCCCCCTTTCTTATTTCTTTTTGTTCGCTACCGTACGACGAGGACCTTTACGTGTACGAGCATTGGTTTTAGTACGTTGACCACGGACAGGCAGACCACGACGGTGACGAATACCGCGGTAGCAGCCAATCTCCGAGAGACGTTTAATATTCAAAGAAATTTCACGACGCAGGTCACCTTCAACCTTCACATTACCGTCGATCGTTTCGCGCAATTTGTTTACTTCGTCTTCTGTCAGATCACGGACACGAGTGTCCGGATTGATGCCTGCTTCATTGATAATTTTCTGGGAAGTCGTTTTGCCGACTCCGAAAATGTAAGTCAAGGCGATCTCAACGCGTTTGTCACGTGGCAAATCCACACCAGCTATACGAGCCATTACGCTACACCCCCTTCTTTAACCTTGTTTTTGTTTGTGTTTCGGATTTTCACAGATAACCATTACATTCCCTTTGCGGCGAATGACTTTGCATTTCTCGCAAATAGGCTTCACAGAAGGTCTTACCTTCATGTTAATTACCTCCTCCAAGTTTTACATCAGTAAAACCGCTTCGCAGCTTTTGTTGTTTCCAGACGGAAACGACATCTATTTACGGTAAGTGATACGACCTTTAGTTAAATCGTATGGTGAAAGTTGGACAACCACTTTGTCACCTGTAAGGATACGGATAAAGTGCATCCGCAGCTTCCCGGAGACGTGAGCTAAAATCTGATGACCATTTTCCAGCTCGACCTTGAATGTTGCATTCGGCAACGGCTCGATGACCGTGCCTTCGACTTCAATGACATCTTCTTTGGCCACAATCATTCTCCTTTCTGATCAGCATTCGGATTCTCGGATAAAAATCGGCTGACGGCGAACCGCAGCTTTCCATTTGTTACCCGACCGCTTTCTTGCAAACTGTTTACAACTTCGCTGCTAATAAAGGATTGAGGCATCAGATGAAGAATATTCTTTTTCTTCGCCTGATCGAATTTAATGCTGTGCCCATCCGCTATCTTAACATACTTGCTGTCCTCAATAGAAACGATAACGGCATGCTGATCGGCACCTTTGCCTCTCAAGATCCTAACGACCTGACCCAAGCTCAATGTGACTGGTTTATTCAACGTATCACCTACTCCGGCAGCTTCGTCAAGATTTCCATACCTTCTGCGGTGACTGCAACTGTATGCTCGAAATGAGCGCACAATGAGCCGTCAACCGTAACAACCGTCCAATTGTCTTCCAGCGTCTTTACATTCCGTTTACCGGCATTGACCATCGGTTCAATCGCGAGCACCATGCCCGGCTTAAGCCTCGGTCCCCGGTCCGGAATGCCGTAGTTCGGGATCTGCGGATCTTCATGCAGTTCTGCCCCTACGCCATGGCCAACATACTCCCGGACGACGGAAAAGCCCGCCTCCTCGATGTGACGCTGGATGGCATGAGAGATTGTAAACAAGCGGACATCAGGTTTAATTAGTGCCAGTCCCGCATATAATGCGCCTTCTGTAACCTCTAGCAGGCGCTGAGCCTCATCAGAGATTCTGCCCACCGGGTACGTCCATGCCGAGTCACCGTGGTAACCCTCATACTGTGCACCGATATCAAACGTGACGATATCGCCCTCGATCAATTTGCGTGTACCGGGAAATCCGTGCACCAGTTCTTCGTTCACTGATGCGCAAATGCTGGAAGGAAATCCGTTGTAGCCTTTGAAGGACGCCAAAGCGCCTTGGCTGCGAATAAACACGTCGGCTATGTGGTCCAGTTCCCCCGTGGTTATCCCCGGTTGAACGTGAGAAGCTAGCAGCTTGTGACACTCAGCCACAATCCGGCCCGCCTCTCTCATCAAGCCCAGTTCCGTTTCGGATTTACAAATGATCATTCACGTGAGCCCCGCAGTATAGACGCAATCTCTTCCGAAACCACGTCGATTTCCTGTTCACCATCCATTTGACGCAGAAGGCCTTTATTTTCATAAAACGTGAGGAGTGGTGCTGTTTTGTTGATATATTCGTCCAAGCGAATGCCCACACTCTCTTCATTATCATCAGAGCGCTGGTACAGCTCGCCGCCGCATTTATCACAAATACCTTCCTGTTTAGGCGGGTTGAAGATGACATGATAGGTAGCGCCGCAGGATTTACAAATACGGCGTCCTGTCAGACGAGCAAGCAGCTTGTCGCGGTCAACCTTCAGGTTAATGACGTGATCCAGACCGGTGTTCATGCGGTTCAGAATGTCATCCAGCGCTTCCGCTTGCGAAAGGGTTCTTGGAAAGCCATCCAATAAGAAACCTTTTTCGCAATCGGACTGCTGCAGACGCTCTTCCACAATCCCGATCGTCACATCATCAGGCACTAGCAGACCTTGATCAATATATTCCTTGGCTTTCACACCAATAGGTGTTCCTTGCTTGATCGCCAGGCGAAATGCATCACCTGTAGAGATATGAGGAATACCGAATGTATTGACGATCGCTTCTGCTTGTGTACCTTTGCCTGCCCCAGGAGGTCCCATGAATAAGATGTTCACCCTAGTCCCTCCTCTAGCCTGTAGTTAGAACAGCATAATAGGTGCCGGAAGGGGATAAGCCACTACCCGGAACCTATTACTTATTTATTGATAAATCCTTTATAGTGACGCTTGATCAGCTGGCTCTCAATCTGCTTCATCGTATCGAGCGCAACGCCCACCACGATCAGCAAGGATGTACCACCGATTTGGACGGTACGAGGCAAGCCGGCCAAAGCGCCAAAGAAGACAGGAAGTACAGAGATTACGGCCAGGAACAGCGCTCCTGTCATCGTCAACCGTGTCATAACACGGGTCAAGTACTTCTCGGTAGCTTTACCAGGACGGATGCCCGGAATGTAGCCGCCGTTTTTCTTCATATTATCAGCCATCTGGTTCGGATTCATCTGCACGAAGGTGTAGAAGAACGTGAAACCGATGATCATCAATACATAAAGGACCATGCCCAGCGGCGCGTCATAAGCCAGATAAGCGGTAATCCACTTCGCCCAGTCCGTTGTGGACCAGAAGCTGGCCAGAATCACGGGGAATTGAAGCAGCGACATCGCGAAGATGACCGGAATGACGCCAGCGCCATTAACCTTCAGCGGGATGTGCGTGTTCTGTCCGCCAAACATTTTGTTGCCTACAACACGCTTGGCGTATTGTACTGGAATCTTGCGGATCCCCTGCTGGATAAACACAACGCCCGTTACAATCAAAATCAGGATCAGTACGATCACAATTGCCTTCAGACTGTTCAGGAAAATCTGATTGTCTTGAATGAAATTGGATTCGATTGTAGAGCGGATATGCATTGGAATACCAGCTGCGATACCTGCGAAGATAATAATCGAAATACCGTTGCCGATACCCTTTTCTGTAATCTGCTCACCGAGCCACATCAAGAAGGATGTACCTGCGGTCAGCACGATCGCAATGACCAGATAATCGACAAAGCCTGCATTAGGAATCATCTCGGTGCCGTATAGGCGGTTAAAGCCGATCGACATCCCGAATGCTTGGATCAGACCCAGTATTACCGTACCATAACGAGTAATCTGAGCCAACTGCTTTTTACCGTGTTCCCCTTGTTTGGCCCATTCCGCAAACTTCGGAATGACGTCCATCGACAGAAGCTGTACGATAATGGACGATGTAATATATGGAAAGATCGAGAGAGCGAAGATCGAAAACTGCGATAACGCGCCCCCCGAAAACGTGTTAAGGAGACCAAACAGCTCATTGCCCGCCTCGTTGCTTTGCGTAAAGACATCCTTGTTCACACCGGGAACCGGTACGAAGGAGCCGATACGAAACACAATGAGGACTAACAGGGTAAATATGATCCGATTGCGAAGATCCTCGACACGCCATATATTTTGCAGGGTCTTAAACATTAGATCACCTCGGTTTTACCGCCGGCAGCCTCGATCTTTTCTACCGCAGTTTGAGAGAACTTATTCGCTTTTACAGTCAGCTTTACGGACACTTCGCCGTTACCAAGAATTTTGATGCCGCTCTTCGTATTTTTTACGATGCCGCTCTCAACCAAAACTTCTGGAGTCACTTCAGTACCCTCTGCAAAGCTGTTCAGTTCTTCGATGTTCACAACCGCGTATTCTTTCCGGGTCGGGTTCACGAAACCACGTTTCGGAAGACGACGATACAGCGGATTTTGACCGCCCTCGAAGCCTGGACGCACGCCACCGCCGGAGCGGGAGTTTTGTCCTTTGTGACCTCGACCTGATGTTTTACCCGTACCACTGCTTGTTCCGCGTCCAACGCGCTTACGCTCTTTGCGGGATCCTGCAGCTGGGCTCAGCTCATGTAACTTCATCTGTCGTTGCACCTCCTTAATGTATCCGGGTTGAGTACCCGGGATTAACCTTCAATTTCTTTAACAGAAACCAGGTGATTAACCTTCTTGACCATACCGCGAATAGCTGGATTGTCGTTATGAACCACGGAATGGTTGATTTTACGCAAGCCCAGTGTTTTCACAGTCACACGCTGATCTTCCGGACGGCCGATCACGCTGCGCACGAGGGTGATTTCAAGTTTACTCATGAGATTCCCTCCTTAACCCATTAGCTCTTCGACAGATTTGCCGCGAAGCTTCGCAACTTCTTCAATACGCTTCAGGCGGGACAAGCCTTCCAAAGCTGCATTGACCATGTTCATGGAGTTCGAAGAACCTAATGATTTTGTCAAAATGTCGCCTACGCCAGCCAGTTCCAATACAGCACGAACCGGTCCGCCAGCGATTACTCCAGTACCTTCAGATGCAGGCTTCATGAATACGCGGCCAGCACCGAAGTGACCTGTTACTTGGTGAGGAATTGTGGTTCCCACGAGTGGAATGTGGATCAGGTTTTTCTTCGCATCTTCAATAGCTTTGCGAATGGCATCTGGAACCTCGCCAGCTTTACCGATACCTGCTCCAACCCAACCCTTGCCATCACCGACAACAACGAGAGCGCTAAAGCTGAAACGGCGACCGCCTTTTACAACCTTAGCAACGCGGTTAATATTTACAACTCTTTCAGTCAGTTCTAAAGTGTTAGGATCTACACGCAAGTCGTTTACCTCCTTTTGAAAATTTTCTTAAAATTCAAGGCCTGCTTCGCGAGCTGCTTCAGCCAGCGCTTGAATACGTCCGTGATACAGATATCCGCCGCGGTCGAACACGACTGCTTTGTAGCCTTTATCTGCTGCACGCTTTGCAACCAGCTCACCGACTTTACGCGCGGATTCCACGCTGCCGCCGTTGGAGATGTCGCTGCTCAATTCTTTATCCAATGTAGAAGCCGAAGCCAGTGTTACGCCAGCTACGTCATCGATCAGTTGAGCATAGATATGTTTTGAAGAACGGAACACGTTCAAACGTGGACGCTCTGCAGTTCCTTGAATTTTCTTCCGAACACGCAGATGTCTTTTCAAACGAGCCTTGTTCTTATCCTGTTTGGTGATCATGCTTCCCTTTCACTCCTTTCAGTTATGCCTTTACAGCTTCACTTTAAGATGCAAGGGGTAAGTAAAAGCTAACACTAGACCAAGCCAGCGGGCTGACCCGCAGGTGATCAGTCTTACTTCTTCTTACCAGCCTTACCTTCTTTACGGATGATACGCTCACCTTCGTACTTGATACCTTTGCCTTTATACGGCTCAGGTTCACGAACGGAACGGATCTTAGCAGCGTAAGCACCTACGCGCTCTTTATCGATACCACGAACCGTAATCTTGGTGTTGGATGGAACCTCAAACTCGATTCCTGGCTCCGGTGTAATTTCAACCGGATGGGAGTAACCCACGTTCAGAACGATTTTGTCACCGGACTTTGTTGCACGGTAACCGACACCCACGAGCTCAAGGTTCTTAGAGAAGCCTTCAGTAACACCGCTGACCATGTTTGAGACAACGCTGCGGGTTGTGCCGTGTAAAGAACGATGAGTCTTTTGATCGGAAGGACGAACGACGTTGATCTCGTTGTTCTCTACCGAAACCTGCATATCTTTATGCAATGCACGAGTCAGGGTACCTTTAGGTCCTTTAACTGTGATTACAGAGTTATCGAGTGTGACTTCCACACCGCCTGGGATTGCAATTGGTTTACGACCAATACGGGACATTCATTGCACCTCCTATCTTGTGACGTTAATTACCAAACGTAGCAGAGAACTTCTCCGCCGGCTTTGCTTTGACGAGCTTCTTTGTCGGTCATTACTCCCTTGGAAGTAGAGATGATCGCGATACCGAGACCGCCGAGTACACGAGGAACTTCGTTGCTCTTCGTATAAACACGCAGACCAGGCTTACTGATTCTCTTCAGACCTGTAATAACACGTTCGTTATTGGAACCGTATTTCAGGAATACGCGGATGATCCCTTGTTTGTTATCTTCCACGAATTCTGCATCACGGATGAAACCTTCACGCTTCAGAATGTCAGCGATTTGCTTCTTAATGGTCGATGCAGGCATTTCTACTGTCTCGTGACGCACAGTGTTGGCGTTACGGATACGAGTAAGCATATCTGCAATTGGATCGGACATAGTCATGTAGGGTGTACCTCCTTCCCGGTTATAAACTTCTTACCAGCTTGCTTTTTTCACGCCAGGAATCTGGCCTTTATAAGCTAATTCACGGAAACAAATTCTGCAAATTTTAAACTTCTGCAGTACCGAATGTGGACGACCGCAACGCTCACAGCGGGTATAAGCCCGCACTTTGAACTTTGGTGTGCGTTGTTGTTTAACTTTCATCGAAGTTTTTGCCACTTAGCCTGACACCTCCTAAATAGTTTCGGAGAAAGAACGACGGTGTTACTTCGCGAAAGGCATGCCCAGTTGAGCCAGCAGTTCACGGGACTCTTCGTCCGACTTAGCCGTCGTAACGATAACGATATCCATACCACGAACCTTATCTACTTGATCATACTCAACCTCTGGGAAGATGAGCTGCTCTTTCAAGCCAAGCGTGTAGTTGCCACGGCCGTCAAAAGCTTTAGTGGATACGCCGCGGAAGTCACGTACGCGTGGAAGCGTAATGTTGAACAGCTTGTCGAGGAAGTAGTACATGCGCTCGCCGCGCAGAGTAACCTTCACACCGATTGGCATGTTCTCACGCAGTTTGAATCCGGCGATGGATTTCTTAGCACGGGTGATAACCGGCTTCTGGCCAGCGATCAACTGCATGTCGTTCACCGCGGAATCCAGCACCTTCGAGTTAGCAACAGCGTCACCTACACCCATGTTGATGACTACCTTCTCGATTTTCGGAACCTGCATAACTGTTTTGTAGCTGAACTTCTGCATCAGAGCAGGAGTTACTTCATTCAGAAAACGTTCTTTCATTCTTGCTGCCATGATTCAAGGACCTCCTTTCTTAACGTCTTATTTATCGATTGCTTCTCCGGATTTCTTAGCGACGCGAACCTTTTTGCCGTTGTCCAGCACTTTGTAACCGATACGGGTTACGCCTCCGCTCTTCGGATCAACATGCATTACGTTCGAAACGTGAATTGGAGCTTCCTTCTCGATGATACCACCTTGCGGGTTTTGCTGGCTTGGCTTCTGATGCTTCTTGATCATGTTTACGCCTTCCACCAAAACGCGGTTCTCACGAGGGTAAGCTGCGATGACGCGGCCTTTTTTGCCTTTGTCCTTACCGCTGATCACAATCACGTTGTCGTCTTTCTTCACGTGAAGCTTATTGTTATGGGATTCCAGAACTTTTTTCACTCTAGGCATTCGTTACACCTCCTGGGGCCTGTGATTCACAAGCATTACTTAACTGATCCGTCCAATTAGATAACTTCCGGAGCCAAGGAAACGATCTTCATGTAGTCTCTTTCGCGAAGTTCGCGAGCGACTGGTCCGAAAATACGAGTTCCGCGCGGGCTTCTGTCCTCTTTCACAACGACCGCTGCATTCTCATCAAAAGAGATGTAAGATCCGTCCTTCCGACGTACAGAACGCTTAGTGCGTACGACAACCGCTTTGACTACATCACCTTTTTTGACAACGCCGCCTGGTGTTGCTTGTTTAACGGAGCACACGATCAAATCACCGATTTGAGCTGTACGGCGACCTGTACCACCCAATACGCGGATACACATCAGTTCCTTCGCACCAGAGTTGTCGGCAACAGCCAAACGTGTAAATGGTTGAATCATTGATATTTCCTCCTTTCAACAAAAGCTGCTTGCTATATTTAGATGATGACCGCTTTCTCTACAACTTCAACCAGTCTCCAGCGCTTGTCTTTGGAGAGAGGGCGAGTTTCCATGATCTTAACGGTATCTCCGATTTGAGCCGTGTTGTTCTCATCATGCGCTTTAAATTTCTTGGTGTATTTAATGCGCTTGTGATACAGGTCATGCTTTTTATAAGTTTCAACAGCTACCACGATGGTTTTATCCATTTTGTCGCTGACTACTTTACCGATTTGCACCTTACGAGCATTGCGTTCTTCGCTCATTGTTGGCCTCCTTTCTGAATACAGACAACAGGGTCTGTTTCATTAACTAATCCCAAGTTCTCTTTCACGGATCACGGTTTTAGCACGAGCTATTTCTTTGCGTACGTCACGAATCCGGGTCGGATTGTCAAGCTGACCAGTAGCCAATTGAAAACGGAGGTTAAAGAGTTCCTCTTTAAATCCGGCGATTTTTTGCTCGATTTCTGCAGTGGTCAAGTTACGCAGTTCATTAGCTTTCATTTGCTTCACCACCCACTTCTTCACGTTTCACAAACTTTGTTTTTACAGGCAGCTTGTGAGCGGCAAGACGCATCGCTTCGCGGGCGATTTCCTCAGAGACGCCTCCAAGTTCAAACATGATCTTGCCTGGCTTCACAACGGCAACCCATTTCTCAACGTTACCTTTACCGCTACCCATCCGCACTTCGAGAGGCTTTTGAGTAATCGGCTTGTCAGGGAAAATCTTGATCCATACTTTACCGCCACGGCGGATATAACGAGTCATCGCAATACGCGCAGCTTCGATCTGACGGTTCGTGATCCAGCCCGGCTCCATAGCCTGCAGACCGAATTCACCGAAGTTCAGTTCTGTACCGCCTTTAGCTTGGCCTCTCATATGGCCGCGCTGTTGCTTGCGGTGTTTTACACGTTTTGGTACCAACATGATTAGTTGCCTCCTTCCTGAGCAGCTTGTTTCTTAGCCGTAGGAAGAACCTCTCCACGATAGATCCATACTTTCACGCCGATACGGCCGTAAGTCGTATGCGCTTCTGCTGTACCGTAGTCAATGTCTGCACGAAGCGTATGAAGTGGAACAGTTCCTTCACTGTAGCCTTCCGTACGAGCGATCTCGGCGCCGCCAAGACGTCCGCTGACCGATGTTTTGATCCCTTTAGCTCCGGCACGCATAGTTCTTTGGATTGCTTGCTTCAAAGCACGACGGAACGATACACGACGCTCCAGCTGTTGTGCAATGCTCTCGGCAACAAGAATTGCGTCGATCTCAGGGTTTTTGATTTCGGAAATGTTGATGTGGACTTTTTTGCCGCCAGCGATTTTAGTCACTTGACCGCGCAGTACTTCAACCTCCGAACCACCTTTACCGATAACCATACCTGGTTTCGCAGTATGGATGGTTACGTTCACGCGATTCGCTGCTCTCTCGATCTCGATACGGGATACAGCGGAATCTTTCAGCTTGTTCTTCAGGTATTCACGGATTTTCACGTCTTCCAGCAAAAGATCACCGAAATCTTTGCCTGCATACCATTTGGATTCCCAGTCACGGATAATTCCGATACGGAGTCCTACTGGATTTACCTTTTGACCCACACGTTTTCCCTCCTTATTTTTCAGCTACCACCAAAGTAATATGGCTGGTGCGTTTGTTAATCCGGCTTGCACGTCCCATCGCGCGAGGGCGGAAACGTTTCATTGTCGGACCTTGGTTGACGTAAGCTTGAGTTACGACCAGCTTGCTAACGTCCAAAGAATAGTTATGCTCAGCGTTTGCGATCGCCGAGTTCAGCAGCTTCTCTACAACCGGTGAAGCAGCTTTCGGAGTGTGACGAAGAATTGCAATTGCTTCGCCGACCTGCTTACCGCGGATCAAGTCAACTACCAGTTGAGCTTTACGAGGAGCGATCCGAATCGATTTTACATGTGCTTTTGCTTCCATGGGTTTAACCTCCTCTCAAACAAAGAGCTATCAAAATTATCTTCTGGTTTTCTTATCGTCTTCATGACCTTTGTAGGTACGGGTTGGCGCGAACTCGCCCAACTTGTGTCCTACCATGTCTTCCGTTACGTATACTGGCACGTGTTTACGGCCATCGTATACTCCGAATGTGTGACCGATAAATTGCGGGAAAATCGTGGAGCGGCGGGACCAGGTTTTAATTACAACCTTTTTCTCCGTGCTGTTCAGCTCCTCCACTTTTTTGAGCAGATATCCGTCAATGAAAGGTCCTTTTTTCAAACTACGGCTCATATGGTAATCCTCCCTTCACCAAATTGTCTCGTCACTCGCACGTGACACGAAGTTATGCACAATGTGTATTACTTCGTGCGGCGGCGAACGATATATTTGTCAGAAGCTTTTCCTTTTTTACGAGTCTTCGCACCCAGGGTTGGTTTACCCCATGGAGACATTGGAGACTTACGTCCGATTGGAGCGCGGCCTTCACCACCACCGTGAGGGTGATCGTTAGGGTTCATTACAACACCGCGAACTTCAGGACGTTGACCCAGCCAGCGGCTACGGCCTGCTTTACCGATCTTGATCAGCTCATGATCGCCGTTACCAACGGAGCCGATTGTCGCGCGGCAGGTTTTCAGGATGTGACGTACTTCACCGGAAGTCAGACGAATTGTAACATACTTTTCTTCCTTACCGAGAAGCTGTGCTTCAGTACCGGCTGCACGAACCAGCTGTCCGCCTTTACCTGGTTGAAGCTCGATGTTGTGGATAACGGTACCGACCGGAATGTTCTCCAGTGGAAGTGCGTTACCGATCTTGATGTCAGCACCAGCGCCGGAAACGACCTGGTCTCCAACCTTCAAGCCTTTAGGAGCGATGATATAACGCTTCTCACCGTCTGCATAATGGATCAGAGCGATGTTGGAAGTACGGTTTGGATCGTATTCGATAGTAGCAACGCGACCTGGAATGCCGTCCTTCGTACGCTTAAAGTCGATGATACGGTATTTACGCTTATGTCCGCCGCCATGGTGACGAACTGTAATTTTACCTTGGTTGTTGCGGCCTGCTGTTTTGCTCAGAGGCGCCAGCAACGATTTCTCCGGCTGGTTTGTTGTGATTTCTTCAAACGTCGACACGGACATGTTGCGTCGAGCCGGGGATGTCGGTTTATACTTTTTAATAGGCACTGTGTTTCCCTCCTAACTTTACAGATTTTTATTCAACTGCTTCAAAAAACTCAAGCGGCTTGCTGTCAGCAGTAAGAGTTACGATAGCTTTCTTCCATTCCGATGTGTAACCGGAGTGACGGCCATAACGCTTCGGCTTCGCAGGAACACGCATGGTGTTAACGTTCGAAACTTTTACGTTGAAAATGGATTCAACAGCTTTCTTGATCTCCGTCTTGTTCGCACGAATGTCTACTTCAAAAGCATATTTCAGCTCAGCCATGTAGTCAGCCGTACGTTCCGTGATCACTGGGCGCTTAATGATATCGCGAGGATCCTTCATTACGCGAGCACCTCCTCTACCTTCTGGACTGCTTCTTTCGTAATGATCAGTTGATCGTACGTCAGTACGTCAAGAACATTAATGCCATCAGCCGCTACAAACTTCACACCAGGGATGTTACGAGCGGACAAGGCTACATTGTCATCATAGCTAGGAGCCACGATCAGAGCTTTGCTTCCCACTTTCAGGTTGCTGAGAATGTTAGCAAACTCTTTGGTCTTTGGAGCGTTCATTGTCAGCTGATCCAGCACGATGATGCTGTTATCCTGTACTTTCGAGGAAAGCGCGGATTTGATCGCTAGACGA
The DNA here is from genome assembly GCF_044383795.1 of Paenibacillus sp. JSM ZJ436. Lineage (NCBI taxonomy): Bacteria > Bacillati > Bacillota > Bacilli > Caryophanales > Paenibacillaceae > Paenibacillus > Paenibacillus sp. JSM ZJ436. Next base: position 41,116 of record NZ_JBISEO010000018.1, on the reverse strand, counting down.
CGAACCTTCTTCGGCAATTTAAAGGAATAGCTGCGTGGAGTCGGTCCAAATACGACGCCGCCGCCTTTCCATTGCGGTGAACGGATCGAACCTTGACGGGCACGACCAGTACCTTTCTGTTTCCACGGCTTGCGTCCGCCGCCGCGTACTTCAGAACGTCCTTTAACTTTGTGTGTACCACGGCGCAGGGAAGCACGCTGCAGCAATACTGCGCTGTGCAGAACATGAGCGTTAGGCTCGATTCCGAAGACGGAATCATTCAGTTCCACTTCACCCACTTGGCTGCCGTCGATACTAAAAAGTGCTACTTTAGGCATTGATTGTTCCTCCTTTCTTCAGGCGAGATTACTTCTTCACCGTTTCTTTAATTTGTACATAGCCTTTCTTAGGTCCTGGAATGGAACCTTTCACGAGCAGTACGTTGCGCTCTGTATCTACACGAACGACTTCAAGCTTCTGAATTGTTACAGTGTTATGGCCCATGTGACCTGGCAGGCGCTTGCCTTTAGGAACACGGTTCGCTTGAATGGAACCCATGGAGCCCGGACGGCGGTGATAACGGGAACCGTGGGACATAGGTCCGCGGCTTTGGCCCCAGCGCTTGATAACACCTTGGAATCCTTTACCTTTAGAAATACCGGTTACGTCAACAAACTCGCCTTCAGCGAAGACATCAGCCTTCAGCTCTTGGCCAACCTCGACAGACGCGAGGTCAACACCGCGAATTTCGCGAACGTAGCGCTTAGGTGCAGTGTTAGCTTTTTTCGCATGTCCTGCCTCTGGCTTGTTGGCGTTCTTTTCTTTCTTGTCAGAGAATCCGACCTGAATCGCTTCGTAGCCGTCGTTCTCGAGATCTTTCTTTTGCAAAACAACACAAGGACCTGCTTCGATAACAGTAACAGGAATTACATTACCTTCAGCGGTAAATACTTGAGTCATTCCGAGCTTTCTCCCTAAGATACCTTTCATGTTGACACCTCTTTTCTCTTCTCAATAAATTTCGTATATTACAGCTTGATTTCGATATCTACACCGGACGGCAGGTCCAAGCGCATCAAGGCATCCACAGTTTGTGGAGTCGGGTTCACAATGTCGATCAGACGCTTATGTGTGCGCATCTCGAACTGTTCCCGAGAATCCTTGTACTTGTGTACCGCACGGAGAATGGTAATTACTTGTTTCTCAGTTGGCAATGGGATCGGACCAGATACGCCGGCACCCGAACGCTTTGCTGTTTCAACAATTTTCTCAGCGGATTGATCAAGAATTCTGTGGTCGTAAGCTTTCAAACGAATACGGATTTTTTGCTTTGCCATTTTATTTTCCCTCCTTCTATCGCCCAATTTGGTATCGGACATACTCCGTGAAAATTTTCTAACCACCTGCTCCATGGCAAAGGGGCCGGGTGTGTCAGTAACCTCTCACATCATCGCAACGTCGCAGAACAACATTCATTATTATATAGAATAGATAGGCTCAATGCAAGCTTTTCTTTATAATTTATCTTTACCGTTTTATCTGGCAGGAATACACTTCCAAACAAAGCTAAAGATCTCAGCAGATTTTCATTAAAAAAGAGTCTGGCTGCTAAGCCAGACTCTTCTACGGGACATCACATTGTTGCTCGTTCCAGTACACTGTTGCTTTATAATCAGACGTTAAGTCTTTATATTACTTAATGATTGTAGCTACGGAACCCGCACCTACTGTACGACCGCCTTCACGAATGGAGAACTTAGTTCCTTCTTCAATCGCGATTGGGGAGATCAGGTTAACCGTTACAGTGATGTTATCACCAGGCATAACCATTTCTGCGCCTTCTGGCAGGTTGATAACGCCAGTTACGTCAGTTGTACGGAAGTAGAACTGTGGACGGTAGCCAGTGAAGAAAGGCTTATGACGTCCGCCCTCTTCTTTGCTCAGCACGTACACTTGAGCAGTGAACTCAGTGTGCGGCTTAACGGAAGCTGGCTTTGCCAGTACTTGACCACGCTCGATTTGAGTACGGTCTACACCGCGCAGCAGTGCGCCGATGTTGTCGCCCGCTTGAGCGGAATCCAGCAATTTACGGAACATTTCAACGCCCGTAACAACGGATTTCTTAGTTTCTTCTTGAATACCAACGATTTCGATCTCGTCGCCGACTTTAACAGTACCACGCTCTACACGACCTGTAGCAACGGTACCACGACCAGTGATGGAGAATACGTCCTCGACAGGCATCAGGAAAGGCTTGTCAGTGTCGCGCTCTGGAAGAGGGATGTACTCATCGATCGTTTTGAACATTTCAACGATCTTTTGAGCCCATTCGCCATCCGGATTCGTCAGCGCTTCACGAGCAGAACCACGAGTGATTGGAGTATCGTCGCCTGGGAAGTCATACTCGCTCAGGAGATCGCGAACTTCCATTTCTACCAGTTCCAGAAGCTCTTCGTCTTCAACCATGTCGCATTTGTTCAGGAATACGACGATGTAAGGAACGCCTACCTGACGGGACAGCAGGATGTGCTCACGAGTTTGCGGCATTGGGCCGTCAGCTGCGGATACAACCAGGATTGCTCCGTCCATTTGAGCTGCACCAGTGATCATGTTTTTAACATAGTCAGCGTGACCTGGGCAGTCAACGTGTGCATAGTGACGGTTGTCAGTTTCGTACTCTACGTGTGCAGTAGAGATTGTGATACCGCGCTCGCGCTCTTCTGGAGCTTTATCGATTTGATCGAATGCTACAGCAGCACCGCCGTAAGTTTTGGACAGTACAGTTGTGATTGCTGCAGTCAGCGTAGTTTTACCATGGTCGACGTGACCGATAGTACCGATGTTAACATGGGGTTTCGTACGTTCGTATTTAGCCTTTGCCATTTGAACAATTCCTCCTTAAGGGGATATATATGTTTGGGCCGGTTGGGAGCTGCGGCAACGATGAAGTTTCCGCCCTCCGCTCCGACAGGTAAAACGTTATTATTCTCCGCCTTTGTTCTTGGACACGATTTCTTCGGAGATGTTCTTCGGAACTTCTTCATAATGAGAGAGTTCCATGGAGAACACACCGCGTCCTTGTGTACCGGAACGCAGGGTTGTGGAGTAACCGAACATTTCGGACAGAGGCACCTTCGCACGGATAATTTGAGCGCCACCGCGAGCATCCATACCTTCGATGCGTCCACGACGGGAGTTCAGCATACCCATTACGTCGCCCATGTATTCCTCAGGGACGGTAACTTCCACTTTCATGATTGGCTCAAGCAGGACAGGCTTACACTTGTCTTTAGCTGCTTTCAATGCCATGGAGCCGGCGATTTTAAACGCCATTTCGTTGGAATCGACATCATGGTAGGAACCGTCAACAATCGTTGCCTTAACGTCAACGAGAGGGAAGCCGGCGAGTACACCGTTCTTCATTTGCTCCTCAATCCCTTGCTGTGCAGGACCAACATATTCTCTAGGTACGGAACCGCCGACAATCTTGCTCTCGAACTGGTTGCCAGTACCCGGCTCCAGAGGTTCGAACTCAACCCAAACGTGACCGTATTGACCACGACCACCGGACTGACGAACGAATTTACCCTCAACGCGACCTGGGGTGCGGAAGGTTTCACGGTAAGCAACCTGTGGTTTACCCACATTGGTCTCTACCTTGAACTCACGACGCATACGGTCGATGATGATATCCAAGTGAAGCTCACCCATACCTGCAAGAATCGTTTGACCGGTTTCTTCATCAGTATGAGCACGGAGAGTTGGATCCTCTTCCGTCAATTTACCAAGAGCGACACCCATCTTGTCCTGGTCCGCTTTGGTCTTTGGCTCCACAGCGATCTCGATTACTGGATCCGGGAAGTTCATGGATTCCAGAATAACCGGATTCTTCTCATCACACAGTGTATCACCTGTGCCTGTATCTTTCAAACCTACAGCTGCTGCGATATCTCCGGAGTATACTTCAGAGATTTCTTGACGGCTGTTCGCGTGCATTTGAAGGATACGTCCGATCCGCTCGCGCTTGCCTTTAGTAGCATTCAATACGTATGAACCGGATTGCAGAATACCGGAGTATACGCGGAAGAATGTCAGTTTACCCACATAAGGGTCCGTCATAATCTTGAACGCCAGAGCCGAGAACGGCTGGTCGTCACCAGACTTACGGATTGCTTCTGTTCCGTCTTCCAGTGTACCTTTAATGTCTGGTACGTCAACTGGAGCCGGCAGATAGTCAATAACTGCATCCAGCATCAGCTGAACACCTTTGTTGCGGTAAGATGAGCCGCAAATCACTGGGAAGATCTTAACCTCTACTACACCTCTACGAAGAGCACCTTTCAGCTCAGCTATGGAGATTTCTTCTCCTTCGAGGTATTTCATGGTCAGCTCTTCATCCAGTTCTGCAACCTTCTCGATCAGCTCATTGCGGAGCTCTTCTACCTGATCCTTGTAGTCCGCTGGAATTTCAGCTTCTTCGATATTTTGGCCGAGGTCATCCTTATACATATAAGCTTTTTCCTCAACGATATCGATGATTCCTACAAAGTCAGACTCAGCGCCGATTGGCAACTGAATAGCTACCGCATTCGCTTGCAGACGGTCTCTCATGTCTTTCACAACATTCAGGTAGTCCGCGCCGATGATGTCCATCTTGTTCACGTATGCGATCCGCGGAACGCCGTAGCGGTCTGCTTGTCTCCATACGGTCTCGGACTGAGGCTCTACGCCCTCTTTAGCACTGAATACACCTACTGCCCCATCCAATACACGAAGGGAACGTTCAACTTCTACTGTGAAGTCAACGTGTCCCGGGGTGTCGATAATATTAACGCGATGACCTTTCCATTGAGCGGTAGTCGCAGCGGAAGTAATCGTGATCCCGCGCTCCTGTTCCTGCTCCATCCAGTCCATTGTAGCCGCACCCTCGTGAACTTCACCGATTTTGTGCGTACGGCCTGTGTAGAACAAGATCCGCTCTGTGGTGGTCGTCTTACCAGCGTCAATATGCGCCATGATCCCGATATTACGTGTATTTTTCAAGGAGAACTCTCTTGCCATGACAATAGTCTCCCTTCAAAATTGAAGTTTTATGAACGGCTTAATCCTACCAACGGTAGTGAGCAAACGCTTTGTTCGCTTCAGCCATTTTGTGCGTGTCTTCGCGTTTCTTAACAGAAGCGCCTGTGTTGTTGGAAGCATCGATAATCTCAGCCGCCAAACGCTCTTCCATTGTCTTCTCGCCGCGGTTGCGGGAGTAGTTTACGAGCCAACGTAATCCCAGGGATGTACGTCTTTCAGGTTTAACTTCGATCGGCACCTGGTAGTTTGCACCGCCGACACGGCGTGCTTTAACTTCCAATACTGGCATGATGTTCTTGATGGCTGCTTCAAACACTTCCATCGGATCATTGCCGGTACGCTGCTGGATCAGGTTGAATGCGTTGTAAAGGATGCTTTGTGCTACACCTCTTTTACCATCCAGCATAATGCGGTTGATCAGACGAGTAACCAGCTTGCTGTTATAAACCGGATCTGGCAGCACGTCTCTTTTAGTAACTGGACCTTTGCGTGGCATGGATATCCCCCTTTCTTTATGTTAAGCTAGCTTGTTGATGGTTGTATGAATTAGCTCTTCGCTTTAGGACGCTTCGCGCCGTACTTGGAACGAGCCTGCATCCGGTTGTTCACACCAGCGGTATCAAGTGCGCCGCGAACGATGTGGTAACGTACACCCGGAAGGTCTTTTACTTTACCGCCACGAACCAGTACTACACTGTGCTCCTGCAGGTTATGACCGATACCCGGAATGTAAGCTGTAACCTCGATACGGTTAGTCAAGCGTACACGCGCGTATTTACGAAGCGCGGAGTTCGGCTTCTTCGGCGTCATTGTACCTACACGAGTACAAACACCGCGTTTTTGCGGAGCGCTCAAATCGGTTTCCTCACGTTTCAAAGCGTTGAAGCCTTTTTGCAGAGCCGGAGATTTCGATTTGTAAACTTTAGCTTGACGACCTTTACGGACCAGTTGGTTAATTGTTGGCATGCTGCCACCCCCTTCCTCAATTTGTCATTCAGTTACAAACCTGATTTAAGTCCACAGACCCAGGCGGTTCATAAAAGAACAAATGAAAAGTTTTTGCCGACAGAAGTGACCTCCTGCAACAAAAACAGTTTCTTAACCTAAGATTTCAAGACTGCTGACATCGCAGCACCGACTTCGATTCCGCACGCCTCGCCGAGTTGCCTCGTTGTTGGCACATACGTTATATCCACACCATGCTTCTGACACAGGGATACAATCTTCGTTATCAAACGCTTGTCGCAATCTTCGGCTACATATACCTCAGCAGCCTGACCGTTCTCCACGGCCTTCATGGTTTGCTTCGTACCGATCTTCAGTTGAGCGTCCTGCCATTTCTTATCACCAGACACGAACATACCCTCCAAAAGAACAGGAATAGAGCTGATGCTCAAGCACCTTTGCTATATTAGCATCTGCATATAGCGATGTCAAGCATTTATATAATTACAGTTAGAATTTAAGAGGCTGGGCTGCAGCTGCCGGATTTCGTGCCGCTGCAGCCGCCTCTTTGGATTCTATTCAGTGCAGATTACTCCGCGTTTACACTTTCCAGCTCTTGGTTGTCCGAGACTTCGTCCTGGCCTTCAAACTTCACACTGCGGTAACGGTTCATACCTGTTCCTGCAGGGATCAGCTTACCAATGATTACATTCTCTTTCAGACCGAGCAGCTGGTCAACTTTGCCCTTGATTGCAGCATCTGTCAGTACGCGGGTTGTCTCCTGGAAGGAGGCCGCGGACAGGAATGAATCTGTCTCCAGAGATGCCTTGGTAATACCGAGCAGCACCGGCTTCGCCACTGCCGGCTCTTTACCCGACAGGATCGCCACCTTGTTCGCAGACTCATATTCGTGCAGATCCACGAAGGAGCCTGGAAGCAGGCTGGTATCTCCCGCGTCAACGATGCGGAATTTACGCAGCATCTGGCGGATCATGACTTCCACGTGCTTATCGTTAATTTCTACGCCCTGGTTCCGGTATACGCGCTGAACTTCCTGAAGGATATAGTTCTGCACGCCGCGGATTCCTTTAATGCGCAGCATTTCTTTAGGGTCAATTGAGCCCTCGGTCAATTCATCCCCGGCTTCGATTTGTTTGCCTTCGCTTACGCGCAGACGGGAACCGTAGGTGACAGAATACACCTTGGTCTCCGCTTCACCCTGGATCTCAATCTCGCGGCGGTCCTTGGTTTCACGGATTTCTTTCACGACTCCGTCAATCTCACTGATGGTAGCCTGACCTTTCGGATTCCGGGCCTCAAACAGCTCCTGAATACGCGGAAGACCCTGCGTGATATCATCACCCGCTACGCCCCCGGTATGGAACGTACGCATCGTGAGCTGGGTTCCCGGCTCCCCGATGGATTGGGCTGCGATAATACCTACAGCTTCGCCAATTTCCACAAATTTGCCGGTAGCCAGGTTGCGGCCGTAGCATTTTTTGCAGACGCCGTGACGGGCACGACAGCTTAGAATAGACCGGATTTGAAGCTTCTCGACGCCAGCTTTTACGATAGCATCTGCCTTATCGGAGTCAATAAGCTCATTACGGTTCACGAGAATTTCTCCTGTTTCCGGATGACGAACGGTTTCAAAGGAATAACGTCCTTCAATCCGATCATACAGATCCTCGATTACTTCCTTACCGTCCTGAATCCGGCTTACAGTGAAGCCTTTATCCGTGCTGCACTCATCTTCACGTACAATGACATCCTGGGCCACGTCAACCAGACGACGGGTAAGGTAACCGGAATCCGCTGTACGCAGCGCCGTATCGGCCAGACCTTTACGCGCACCGTGCGTGGACAGGAAGTACTCGAGTACCGTCAGACCTTCACGGAAGTTCGATTTGATCGGCAATTCAATGATTCGTCCGGACGGGTTCGCCATCAGACCGCGCATACCGCCGAGCTGTGTGATCTGGGATTTGTTACCCCGTGCCTTGGAATCTACCATGAGCATGATGGAGTTGAAGCGGTCCATCGACTTCATGAGCACTTCGGTAATATCATCCTTCGCCTTGGACCAGATATCAATAACGCGGTCATAGCGCTCTTCATTTGTAATCAGACCACGGCGGTACTGATTCATAACGACGCTGACCTTATCGTCAGATTCCTTCAGAATCTCGTTCTTCTCATCCGGTACAATAACGTCGGATACTGCAACAGTGACGCCTGCACGTGTGGAATACGTAAAGCCGAGCTGCTTGATTTTATCCAAAATCACAGAGGTCTCGGTTGTATGATACGTTTCAAAGCAGCGTGCAATGATTTGACCCAGGTATTCTTTGCCAACTGCCCCGCTGATTGGCAGGTTCTGAATAACCTCCTGGATGTCAGCGCCTTTTTCATATACAAAGAACTTCTCCGGAGTGCCCTGGAACAGATTCTCACGAGTCGGTTCGTTGATATAAGGGAAGGTTGCCGGGTAAATTTCGTTAAAAATAATCTTCCCGACCGTTGTCACGAGCATAGCCTGCTGCTGCTTATCGGTAAAGCTGGTTTTGCCCAATGCCTTCACCGGAATGGCTACGCGTGCATGCAGTCCTGCAGCACCACGCTGATAAGCGGACACTGCTTCGTTGACACTACCCAGAATCATGCCGGTGCCTTTTTCCTCTTTGTTGTCCATCGTGAGGTAGAAGGAGCCGAGAACCATATCCTGGGACGGAGTCACGACTGGCTTGCCGTCTTTCGGGTTCAAAATGTTACCGGAGGCCAGCATCAGCAGACGCGCCTCTGCTTGAGCTTCCGCCGAGAGCGGTACGTGCACCGCCATCTGGTCACCGTCAAAGTCGGCGTTGTAGGCCGTACATACGAGCGGATGCAGACGGATTGCATGACCCTCTACCAGAATCGGCTCGAACGCCTGGATTCCGAGTCTATGCAGAGTTGGGGCACGGTTCAGCAGAACCGGATGCTCCTTAATAACTTCTTCAAGAACGTCCCACACCTCAGGGCTTACGCGTTCTACCTTGCGTTTAGCACTCTTGATGTTGTGGGCAAGACCCTTGTTCACGAGCTCTTTCATCACAAAAGGCTTGAACAGCTCCAGTGCCATCTTCTTCGGTAGGCCGCACTGATACATTTTGAGGTAAGGACCGACTACGATAACCGAACGGCCGGAGTAGTCTACCCGCTTACCCAGCAGATTCTGACGGAAACGGCCCTGCTTACCCTTCAGCATATGGCTGAGAGATTTCAAAGGACGGTTGCCGGGACCGGTTACCGGACGACCACGGCGTCCGTTGTCAATGAGGGCGTCTACCGCTTCCTGCAGCATCCGCTTCTCATTCTGAACGATAATATCCGGCGCACCCAGGTCCAAAAGACGCTTCAGACGGTTGTTCCGGTTAATGACGCGGCGATACAAATCATTCAGGTCCGATGTCGCAAAACGTCCACCGTCCAGCTGAACCATCGGGCGCAGCTCCGGCGGAATGACCGGAAGCACATCCATAACCATCCACTCCGGATTGTTACCGGAGTTACGGAAGGCCTCAATAACCTCCAGCCGTTTGATCGCACGGTTACGGCGCTGCCCTTGAGCGGTACGCAGCTCTTCTTTCAAGAACTCCAGCTCTTTATCAATGTCCAGGTCCTGCAGAAGCTTCTTCACAGCCTCGGCACCCATACCAGCCTGGAATCCGTACCCGTACTTCTCACGGTAGCTGCGGTATTCCTTCTCGGACAGCAGCTGTTTTCTTTCGAGAGGTGTATCACCTGGGTCAGTCACGACATACGAAGCGAAATAAATAATTTCCTCCAGGGATCGTGGAGACATATCCAGCGCAAGGCCCATCCGGCTCGGAATGCCTTTAAAGTACCAGATATGAGATACAGGAGCAGCGAGCTCGATATGGCCCATGCGTTCGCGGCGAACCTTCGCGCGAGTAACCTCAACGCCGCAGCGATCGCACACAACGCCTTTATAACGAACGCGCTTATACTTGCCGCAATGACATTCCCAGTCCTTCTGAGGACCAAAAATACGTTCGCAGAACAAGCCTTCCTTCTCCGGCTTCAATGTACGGTAGTTAATCGTTTCCGGCTTCTTGACTTCACCTCGGGACCAAGAACGAATCTTCTCCGGGGAAGCCAGGCCGATTTTCATGTACTCAAAATTGTTAACATCCAACAAGGAGCAACCCTCCTCAACCTAGTCCTAGTTATATGGCTTTCACTCACAACACCACCGCCGGCTGTTCACCGGCGGGGTGGCATGACAATTATTCTACTCCGACTTCCGCACCTTCCAGGTTGAGGCTCAGCTTATCGTTGCCGCCCTCATCCTCGTCGTCCAGCTCTTTCATTTCGATCTCCTGCTCGTCCTCGCTCAGGATTTTGACATCCATACCGAGGGACTGAAGCTCCTTGATCAATACTTTGAACGACTCCGGAACTCCCGGCTCCGGTACATTCTCGCCCTTGACGATAGACTCGTAAGTCTTCACACGACCAACCACGTCATCGGACTTGACGGTGAGGATTTCCTGAAGGGTATATGCAGCACCATAGGCTTCCAGTGCCCATACCTCCATCTCCCCGAAACGCTGACCGCCGAACTGAGCTTTACCACCCAGCGGCTGCTGTGTAACGAGAGAGTAAGGACCCGTGGAACGGGCGTGAATCTTATCGTCAACCATGTGCGCGAGCTTGATCATGTGCATGACGCCAACGGTAACCTCGCGCTCAAAGCGCTCTCCCGTACGTCCGTCATACAGCACGGTCTTACCATTGCGCTGCATGCCTGCTTCTTCCATCGTATCGAACACGTCGTACTCGCTGGCACCGTCAAATACCGGGGTCGCGACATGGATTCCCAGCTGCAGCGCAGCCATACCCAAGTGAACCTCCAGCACCTGTCCGATGTTCATCCGGGAAGGTACCCCCAGCGGGTTAAGAACAACCTGTACCGGCGTGCCGTCTGGAAGGAAAGGCATATCCTCTTCCGGCAAAATCCGCGCCACGACACCCTTGTTACCATGGCGTCCGGCCATCTTATCGCCTTCCGAGATCTTCCGTTTCTGAGCAATATACACGCGCACCAGCTGATTCACGCCCGGAGGCAGCTCATCGCCGTTCTCGCGAGTAAACACCTTAACATCCACGATAATCCCGTCACTACCATGCGGTACGCGGAGCGATGTATCACGGACTTCACGAGCCTTCTCACCAAAGATTGCGTGCAGGAGGCGTTCCTCTGCTGTCAGCTCTGTAACACCCTTAGGCGTTACTTTACCAACGAGAATGTCGCCCGCGCTGATTTCTGCTCCGATGCGAATAATACCGCGCTCATCCAGGTTCTTCAGTGCTTCTTCCCCGACGTTCGGAATATCCCGTGTGATCTCTTCCGGACCGAGCTTCGTATCCCGTGCTTCAGACTCATATTCTTCAATATGAATGGATGTGTAAACATCCTCTTTCACGAGTTTCTCGGAGAGCAGGATTGCATCCTCATAGTTGTAGCCTTCCCAAGTCATGAAAGCAACGACTACGTTACGGCCCAGTGCCAGTTCACCCATCTCCGTGGATGGACCGTCCGCCAGGATGTCACCCTTCTGGATCACGTCACCGCGCTGTACGATCGGGCGCTGGTTAATGCAGGTACCTTGGTTCGAACGCATAAATTTGTGTAATTTATACTTAACGATATCGCCTTTGACCTCTTGACCGTCTACCGATTCAACTCGGCGCAGCCAGATCTCGTTCGCAGACGAACGCTCAATAATTCCATCGTATTTGGATACAATACATACACCGGAATCCTTCGCGGATTTATGTTCCATTCCCGTTCCTACCAGCGGAGCTTTAGGAATCAACAGAGGTACAGCCTGACGCTGCATGTTCGATCCCATCAGTGCGCGGTTGGAGTCATCGTTCTCCAGGAACGGAATAAGCGCGGTCGCTACAGATACAACCTGCTTCGGTGAAACGTCCATGTAGTCTACACGTTCACTTGGCATTGGCAAAATGTTATCCGACTGCTTATTGTAACGGACAATAACCATATCGTCCCTAAACTTGCTCTCTTCTGTCAATTCCGCATTAGCCTGGGCCACGACATAGTTATCCTCTTCGTCCGCGGTCAAGTAATCAATCTGCGTGGTCACTTGTCCGGTCTTCGGATCTACCCAGCGATACGGCGCTTCAATAAAGCCGTACTCGTTAATGCGGGCAAAGGTCGAAAGGGAGTTGATCAGACCAATGTTCGGTCCCTCCGGGGTTTCAATCGGACACATCCGGCCGTAGTGACTGTGATGGACGTCCCGCACTTCAAAGCCGGCACGTTCCCGAGTCAAACCGCCCGGTCCGAGTGCAGACAGACGACGCTTATGCGTCAGCTCTGCCAGCGGATTCGTCTGGTCCATAAACTGTGACAGCTGAGAGCTTCCGAAGAATTCCTTAATCGATGCGATAACCGGGCGAATGTTGATCAGCGCCTGAGGCGTAATCACACTAGCGTCCTGAATGGACATTCTCTCCCGTACTACGCGCTCCATACGGGATAAACCGATACGGAATTGATTCTGCAGCAGCTCACCCACAGAACGAAGACGACGGTTGCCCAGATGGTCAATATCATCCGTATCGCCGATGCCATGCAGCAGGTTAATGAAATAGCTGATCGAAGAAATGATGTCCGCTTGGGTAATGTGCTTTACGGATTTGTCGATAATTCCGTTCGCAATAACCTTAACGACCTTGCCGTCCTCAAACGGGGAGAACACATCAATAGTCTGAAGCGGAATATCATCGCTTTCCATTACGCCACCGGCAACATGATAGGTTTTGAAGCCTACATTGTTCTCCAGGTACGGAATGATTTCATCCAGCAGACGGCGATCCACGGTTTGACCCGCTTCAGCGATAATTTCACCCGTCTCTGTATCAACCAGACTTTCAGCCAGACGCTGGTTAAACAGTCGGTTCTTGATATGGAGCTTCTTGTTAATCTTATAGCGGCCTACATTCGCCAGGTCATAACGCTTCGGATCGAAGAAACGTGCGACGAGCAGGCTCTTTGCATTCTCCAGCGTCGGCGGTTCGCCTGGACGGAGACGTTCATAGATCTCAATGAGCGCCTTCTCTGTAGAATCTGTATTATCTTTATCCAGGGTATTGCGAATGTACTCGTCATTGCCCAGCAGGTCCAGAATTTCGGCATCCGTGCCAAAACCCAGAGCGCGAAGCAGCACCGTCACTGGAATTTTGCGTGTACGGTCGATCCGGACATAAACGATGTCCTTCGCATCCGTTTCAAGCTCCAGCCAGGCACCACGGTTCGGAATAACGGTAGCGGTGTATGTTTTCTTTCCGTTTTTGTCCACTTTAGTGCTGAAATAGACGCTGGGAGAGCGAACCAACTGGCTGACAATGACCCGTTCGGCACCGTTAATGATGAATGTTCCGGTTTCCGTCATCAGCGGGAAATCTCCCATGAACACTTCCTGCTCCTTGACTTCTCCTGTCTCCTTGTTGATGAGACGAACCTTTACGCGGAGCGGCGCCGCATAAGTAACGTCGCGTTCTTTCGCGTCATCGACGGTATATTTCGGTTCTCCGAGGCTGTAGTCAATAAACTCCAGCACCAAGTTTCCTGTAAAGTCCTGAATTGGCGAGATGTCCTGAAACATTTCGCGAAGTCCTTCCTCCAAAAACCATTCGTAGGATTTTTGTTGGATCTCAATCAGGTTCGGAACTTCGAGTACCTCGTTAATACGTGCATAACTTCGCCGAGTGCGTCGACCATATTGAACAAGATGTCCTGCCAACTTAAACTCACCCCTCATGTCTACTCACTTTTAAAAATACATTGCGAACCTCTGTTTGTAACACTATAATGGAACATACAGAGGATACTCCCATAAATAGAGAAAAGCCCTTATCGAAGACGTTTCGAAAAAAGAGCAGCTTATCCATGGTTATGATAATCATCTCATATCCAGTAGATTTGCCCAAAATGTACATATTATACGTCAACACGACTGACTTTATTCAGCCTTTGTCATGTCAAGGCTTGACATTTCAGCAAACTACAGATAAAGAGACCATCCTAATACTGACATTTTATAATAATACCACAATGAACAAGCCGGGTCAATGCCCAGTTTGTTGCATTTACGTTGTCGCTTTAACGGCCCTGAGGATACGGTATCCCTTATCCTTGGTCACTTCCTCTACTTGCTGAAACAGACTTTCCAGCTTGGCTCTCGCAGATGGAGCGCCCTGCTTCTTCTGAATGACGATCCACAGCGCCCCGCCGTCCCGAAGATGGCGATACGCTTCTTCAAAAATAGTATGCACTGTTTCTTTGCCTGCACGGATCGGCGGATTGGTCAGCACGACATCAAAGGCTTCGCCTTGAATAGACGAGAACAAATCACTCTCCAGGATGGTGACATTGCCAATCCCGTTCAGAGCAGCATTCTCCTTCGCCAGTTCAACAGCCCGGCTGTTCACATCTATCATCGTGACATGCCCGGTAGAGGCGAGCTTTGCTGCAGACAAGCCGATGGGCCCGTAGCCGCAGCCCACATCCAGCACCTTAGCCTGTGCCGGAAATTCCATGGCTTCAATCAAGACCTTACTGCCGTAATCGATTCCCCCTTTGGAGAACACCCCCGCGTCACTGATGAAGCTCAGCTTCGTACCGCGAAGAACAACATCCAGCTTTCGCCGATCATGACCCGACTCCGGATTGTTAGAATAGTAATGCTGATTCGGCATAATCTCTCCTTCTCACACCTTCCGAAATCATCCTATCAACCTCTTAGCACCCTCGGGCCGAAAAATGCCTGCATAGTTTCAGTATACCCGAATGCAGCAAGCCATATTCTAGCTGAATCAGCTTCCCGTGGCTGCCTATAATAACAAACCCCTTGAACCGAAATTCAAGGGGTTTGGTCATTTCAATCACAAGCTTTGGAGAAATGAATTACTTCACTTCTACTGCAGCGCCTGCTTCTTCCAGCTTCGCTTTAACAGCTTCAGCGTCTTCTTTGGATACTTTTTCTTTCAGTGGCTTCGGTGCGTTGTCAACCAGTTCTTTCGCTTCTTTCAGGCCAAGACCTGTGATTTCGCGAACAACTTTGATTACGTTGATTTTGGACGCGCCTGCGGAGTTCAGGATTACGTCGAACTCAGTTTGCTCAGCTTCAGCTGCTGCTGCGCCGCCACCAGCTACTGCAACTGGAGCTGCAGCAGTTACGCCGAATTCTTCTTCGATTGCTTTAACCAGATCGTTCAGTTCCAGAACGGACATACCTTTAATTGCTTCCAAGATTTGCTCTTTGCTCATTTGGGTTGAACCTCCATTTATATTAGGTTTATTGGTTTTATACTGCTAGGTGAACAGGAAGCTTACGCTCCTTGCTCTTCTTTCTCGGCCACAGCTTTAACTGCAAGCGCGAAGTTGCGAACTGGCGCTTGAAGCACGCTGAGGAGCATGGAGAGGAGACCTTCGCGAGAAGGAAGCTCTGCCAGTGCCTTGATCTCTTCCGTGCTGATTACACGGCCTTCAACAACGGCACCCTTCAATTTCAATGCGTCGTTCTTCTTGGCGAAATCATTCAGGATTTTAGCCGCAGCAACAGCATCGTCTTTGCTGAATGCAATCGCGGTAGGTCCTGTCAGCGCTTCGTCCAGCTCAGTCAGCTCTGCAGCTGCTGTCGCACGACGAAGCAGTGTGTTCTTCAATACTTGAAATTCGATGCCGGCTTCACGAAGCTGCTTACGCAGTTCAGTTACTTGGGCAACGTTCAGTCCACGATAGTCCGCTACAACGGTCGATACGCTTTCGCGCAGCTTGGAAGTAACCGCGTCCACCGCTTCCTGCTTGGATTGAATCACTTTTGCGTTTGCCAATATTTACACCTCCTGATTGTATGGTTAGCTGGAAAGTCACACTTCCCATCCTACGGGCATCAAAAAAGCCTCCGTAGAATCACGAAGGCCTGATGAATCATCCCTATACCGAATCATCGGCATAGCTGTTGACGTTCTATCATAACACCTCGGTAGGAGATTAAGCCTGCTAACGGCACCTACTGTCTACGGTAAGCATATTCGAATGTAATAACAAGTCATCTTCATGACAACTGTTACAGCATATCAATGTCCATGACAAAAGTCAATGGTAATTATTATCTGTAACTAGCTGTGCTCACGCGTGCGCTAGGTCCCATCGTCGAAGAGATCGCGATGTTCTTCAGGTATACACCTTTAGCAGCCGCTGGCTTCGCGCGGTTCAGAGCGTCAACCAAAGCTTTCAGGTTGTCGTTCAGTTGAGCCGCATCAAAGGACACTTTACCGATTGGCGCGTGGATTTGACCTGCTTTGTCCAGACGATACTCGATTTTACCGGCTTTAATTTCTTGAACAGCCTTGGCAACATCAAAAGTAACCGTTCCGGCTTTAGGGTTAGGCATCAGACCTTTACCGCCGAGCAGACGGCCCAATTTACCTACTTCACTCATCATATCAGGTGTAGCTACGCAGACGTCGAATTCGAACCAGCCCTGTTGGATTTTGTTGATCATGTCCTGATCGCCAACAAAATCAGCGCCAGCCGCTTCGGCTTCCTTCGCCTTTTCACCTTTTGCAAATACCAGTACGCGCTGTGTTTTACCCGTGCCGTGAGGCAGGACTACAACACCGCGGACAGCCTGGTCTTGTTTACGCGGGTCAACGCCCAAACGTACAGCCGCTTCGACCGTCTCGTCGAATTTGGCAGTTGCGGCCTTCTTCACCAGTTCAACGGCTTCCAAAGGCTCGTAAGTTGCTTCGCTGTTAATCAGCTTGGCAGCTTCGGCATATTTCTTACCATGTTTAGCCATGTTAAATGTTCCTCCTTTGTGGTATTAGCGGAATGTCCTCCCACATATTCCGGATCAAGTCCGGGGTAAAGATCAATAGAACCTAGTCTTCAACTGTAATACCCATACTGCGGGCAGTACCTTCAACCATCAGCATTGCAGCTTCAACAGATGCAGCGTTCAGGTCTTCCATCTTTTGCTCCGCGATTTGACGCACTGCGTCACGCTTTACCGTTGCAACCTTCTTCTTGTTCGGTTCGCCGGATCCTTTTTCGATCTTAGCAGCAACCTTCAGCAGAACAGCAGCCGGTGGAGTTTTGGTGATGAATGTAAAGGAACGATCCTCGAATACCGAGATTTCAACCGGGATAATGAGGCCAGCCTGATCAGCAGTACGAGCGTTGAATTCTTTACAGAATGCCATGATGTTGACACCCGCTTGACCCAATGCCGGACCTACTGGAGGAGCTGGATTCGCTTTACCTGCAGGAATTTGCAGTTTAACAACCTTGATTACCTTTTTAGCCATGTGAGACACCTCCTTGCATCAATAGTGGTACTCGGACGCCTTGTAGCGCCCTCCCACAAGAAACCTTATATCTTCTCCACTTGAGTATAATCCAACTCCAGCGGGGTTTCCCGTCCAAACATGTTGACGTGCACCTTCAGCTTACTCTTCTCAACCAAGATTTCTTCCACGGAGCCCACAAAATTCGCAAAAGGACCTACCTTGATCCGAACGGATTCCTTGATGTCGAACTCGATCTTCGGCTTCGGTTCTGCCATGCCCATATGCTTCAGAATCTGTTCTACCTCTTCTGGAAGCAAAGCTGTGGGTTTGGAGCCCGAACCTGTCGATCCGACAAATCCCGTTACCCCAGGCGTGTTGCGAACAACATACCAGGAGTCATCCGTTTGAATCATTTCGACCAAGACATATCCCGGGTAAACTTTACGCATGACGGTCTTCTTCTTACCGTCCTTGTCTACCACTTCTTCTTCCATCGGAACAAGAACGCGGAATATTTTGTCCTCCATGCCCATGGACTCGACGCGTTTTTCCAAATTGGCTTTGACCTTATTCTCATACCCAGAGTAGGTATGAACTACGTACCATCTTTTTTCCATATCAAGCCACCTGGGACCCTTCTAAATTATCGCTTCGATCACAGCGGAGATGCCGATGTCTAGAACCCAAAAATAAACAGTGACAAACGCAATGGTGCCGATAACGATCAACGTGTAGTTTGTCAATTCTTTACGATTGGGCCAGCGAACTTTTTTAAGTTCACCCCAGCTTTCAGAGAAAAAGGAAAACAGAGACTTGAAACCACGTTTCACGCCGACTACACCTCCAAAAAACTATCTGGTTTCGCGATGAGGAGTTTGCTCGTTACAGAACTTGCAAAATTTCTTCATCTCCATGCGGTCGGGGTGATTTCGCTTGTTTTTGGTGGTTGTGTAGTTTCTTTGTTTGCAGCTTGTACAAGCCAAAGTGATAATTACCCGCATGATGTACACCTCCCGAAGACGTCCTTCTTCATCAGAAGAACCGATATTAATCCTAGTAGAAATACCGGCTATCCGAATAAAGACGGATCACCAATATTCCCGCGGAACATAAGCCTGCACAAATAAAAAAAATCCGTGCCTGCTCATATTCTGAATAAACCGCTAGAGCTTTAGGTGCTCCTGCGATCATTCATGAAAACGCGAATTTAGGCCTACCTGAAACACTTTATCACATGGAACTCGCCATTTCAAGCCTTTTTCTCTCTGATCCCAAGGATGCATTACTTTCCATTATGGTCAATCTCGCTCCAGATGAAACCTTTGCAAGAGCCCACACTAACAAAAAAAGGCCCGAATCCGAGCCTTCCCCTTCCACAATCAATGATCCCGCACCTCTAAATATCGCTCCAGCTTTCGCTTTACACGCTGAAGGGCGTTATCAATCGACTTAACATGACGACTTAAATCCACGGCAATTTCCTGATAAGAGCGGCCGTCCAAATAGAGCATGAGTACTTTGCGTTCAAGGTCGCTCAGAATTTCTGACATCTTGTCTTCCAGCCCGACAAACTCTTCCTGGTTAATAATTAACTCTTCCGGATCACACACCGCCGTGCCGCAAATGACATCCAGCAGCGTCCGGTCCGAATCCTCATCATAAATCGGCTTGTCCAAGGATACATAGGAGTTCAGAGGAATATGCTTCTGACGCGTAGCCGTCTTGATGGCTGTAATGATCTGCCGTGTAATGCACAGCTCCGCAAACGCTTTAAATGAGGACAGCTTGTCTCCCTTGAAATCCCGAATAGCCTTGTACAGGCCAATCATGCCTTCCTGAACGATGTCCTCCCGGTCGGCGCCGATAAGAAAGTAAGAGCGCGCCTTGGCACGAACAAAATTCCGGTACTTATTGATCAGATATTCCAACGCCCCGATTTCACCTTCACGGACCGCCTCGACAATGTCTTCATCACTAGCAACATCATACCTCGACAATAATATGACTTCCTTGAGGTCGACACTCAATAGAATCCCTCCGGCCCGGAACGCACGGTAGCCCGTCACTCGCTTGAAATATATGACAAGTATATATGATGCCTTTCAGACCGTCAACCACAGTATCCCTGTTTTAGAACATTAATAACATAACTGTAAAGTGCTGCTTGATGTCTTTAAACGCTCTTTATTTCTCACGCCGCCAGCGCTCCAGCTGTTGAAGAATGTTATCGGAAACCTTGCCTTCCAGGGTGTTTCGCTGTGAACGCTCCCGGTCCTCTCTGATCCGGCGCTTTACCTCCTGCTCGCTTTGCTCGATCTGGCTTAGCAGCTCCCGTGCCGGAATCCGCAGCGCGCCCAGCGCAAAAATAACATGCTGCTCCATGAGATCGCTGGTCGCGACATAGATCTTGCGGCGACGATGGCTGAACTCCACTACCAGGCGCTCGATGCACTCATCAGCGGTTTCTTTTTCCTTGGTGAAATACACCTGCACCTTCCCCTGCGTAAACGACTTGCCGATCCCCGGCACCAGATAAGCATCAAAAATCGCAATAACGCGCAGTCCCGAAAAAGCCTGATAGTCCGCCAGCCTCTCCAACAGGCCATCCCGCGCCTCCTGCATGCTGACCTTGGCAAGCTTCGCCAGAAAGGGCCAGCCGCCGATCATATTATAGCCGTCGACCAGCAGTACATCCCGCCAATCGGCCATCTTCCCGTTACCCCTTGGCGCGGCGGCGGCGGAGCACCTCGTACATAATGACTCCTGCCGCTACGGAAGCGTTGAGGGAGTTGATCTGTCCGGACATCGGAAGCTTGACCAGCACGTCGCATTTCTCCCGGATCAGCCGCCCCATGCCTTTGCCTTCGTTGCCAATGACAATAGCAACCGGTCCGTCGAATACCGTCGATTCAAAAAGATCCTCTGCTGCATCCACGGCTGTGCCTACAATCCATACGCCCATTTCCTTAAGCTGCTCAATCGTCTGCGCAAGATTCGTCACGCGGGCAACAGGAACGTACTCTACTGCTCCGGCCGAGGTTTTGGATACCGTGGCTGTCACCTGGGCAGACCGGCGCTTGGGCAGAACGACGCCGTGAACGCCCGTGCAGTCTGCGGTTCTCAGGATGGAGCCCAGATTGTGAGGATCCTCGATCTCATCGAGAAGCAAAAGGAAGGGCGCTTCCCCCTTCTCTTCAGCACGCTTGAGCAGGTCATCCAGCTCTGCGTACGCGTATGGGGCTGCCTGGGCTACAACACCCTGGTGCTGCACGCCGGGCACCATCTGGTCCAGCTTGCGCTTGTCCACATTTTGGATGACGATCCCCGCTTTTCTGGCTTCAGCAATGATGGGCTGCGTCAGATGCTTTTGTGCATTTTCAGCAATCCATATTTTATTGATGGTGCGTCCCGAACGGAGCGCCTCTGTTACCGAGTGCTTCCCGGCAATGATTTCTTCTTCCTGCATAACAGCTTCCTCCTGATGCCTGCCAATGCTGCGAGTGCTGCAGGTCGGCGGCTGGGTTATTTCATGATTCGACACTTATGATTCGACATGATTTTCTTTGTATTCAATACCTTGGCCGATCAGCTCCTGAAGCCTGTCATGCTGATTGGCGTAATACAGATAGCCTACCAGACATTCAAACGCCGTAGCATGCCTGTACTCCAGTACATCGGCATTCTTGGGTACGCTGCCGGACTTGGCATTCCGTCCCTGGCGGACCACATCTCTCTCTTCTTCCGTTAACCGGGGCTCCAGGAAGCCTAGAATCATGCTTTGGGCCCGGGCGGAGACCAGGCTGGTTGCAGCCCGGTGCAAATGATTCGGCCGCAAGCCCGGCTTGGAAATCAAATACTGGCGAACTGCCATCTCATATATAGCATCTCCTATATACGCCAGTACAATCGGCGGTATTAAGCGGAGAGGGCGGGAGGACGGATAAGGAAACCATCCGTCCTGTCCCTGCATAGGACCGCCGCTCATTTACGCCGCCAGCGCATCCCCTGCGCCGTATCCTCCAGCAGGATGCCCCGAGCTGCCAGCAAATCGCGAATTTCATCGGCTCTCGCCCAATTCTTGCTGCTGCGGGCCTCTACACGTTCGCGGATGAGCTGCTCAACCTCTTCATCCAGCAGCTCTTCTGCCGGTGTGTCCACGATGCGAAGCACCCCGTTCATCTCTTCATAGGCAGCCAGCACAAGCTTCAGGTCCTCTGACGGGATGGAGGGCTGCTGCAGCAGCTGATTGGCTTCTGCTGCCCATTGGAACATCGCTGTAATGGCGTCCGGTGTATTGAAGTCATCCTGCATTTTGTGATGGAACTCCGCCAGCACAGCGGCCATACTCTTAGTAACCGTCTCGCTGGGATGTCCATCCGGTGAAGACACAGCCAGCTCCAGACGGTGACGGATGTTGCCGGCTGCATTGCTGATCCGATCAATGCTGCTCTGTGCCTGATCCATCACCTCATCACTGAAATTCAGCGGGTTGCGGTAGTGTGTCGAGAGCATGAAATAGCGAATCGCTTCCTTCGTATATTGATTCCGCAGCTCCCGCACCAGCACACCGTTACCGAGTGATTTCGACATTTTCTCATTGTTGATTCGAATGTAGCCGTTATGCATCCAATAGTTCGCCAGCGGCTTGCCCGTCAAGGCTTCCGACTGAGCCACCTCGCACTCGTGGTGCGGGAACTGGAGATCCTGGCCGCCGCCGTGAATATCCAGCGTATCCCCCAAGTACCGGCGGGCCATGGCCGAGCATTCAATATGCCAGCCCGGGCGGCCGCTTCCCCATGGGCTATCCCAGGAAATTTCACCGGGCTTGGCTGCTTTCCACAGCACGAAGTCTTCCGGATTCTCCTTGCGCCGGTCCACCTCGATCCGGATGCCGAACTGCAGCTCATCCAGGTTCTGCTGAGAGAGCTTTCCATAGTCCTGAAACTTGCGCGTCCGGTAGAATACGTCTCCACCATTCTCATAAGCGAAATCCTTGTCGATCAGCTCCGAGATGAACCCGATGATCGGTTCCATGTTCTCTGTCACCCGCGGGTTCAGCGTTGCCCGCGGAATGCCCAGGCCGTCCAGATCCTCGTAATAAGCAGAAATAAACTTTTCTGCCACTTCCGGCACGGTCGTTCCGGTCTGCTCCGCCTTGCGGATCATTTTGTCATCCACATCGGTAAAGTTAACGAGATAATTCACAGCATAGCCCTGCTGCTCCAAATAACCGCGCACCACATCAAAAAAGATCATCGGGCGCGCATTGCCGATATGAATATAGTCGTATACGGTCGGGCCGCACACATACATGCTGACCTTGCCAGGTTCATTGGACTGAAAAGCTTCCTTCTTGCGGGTTAGTGTATTATACAGGTGAAGTGCCATGGTTAGGGTCACATTCCTTTCGTCCTATCGCTTTTGTAAATCTTTATGCACCGCTGCCTCCAGAGGTTCACGAGCGGGATCACCGGACCCAGACCCCGTCTCCTGACGGCGGCTCAGCTCCTCGCGCAGCTCATCAATTTCCTTTTGCATCGTTCGCAGCATATCCACCACCGGATC
Organism: Paenibacillus sp. JSM ZJ436; assembly: GCF_044383795.1. NCBI lineage: Bacteria > Bacillati > Bacillota > Bacilli > Caryophanales > Paenibacillaceae > Paenibacillus > Paenibacillus sp. JSM ZJ436. The sequence goes on along the minus strand of NZ_JBISEO010000018.1, from coordinate 18,157 downwards.
CGGCAGCCGGGTATGATCCAGCCGATCCCGCACCCGCTCTCCGTTCTGCTTCACGACCTTGCCCGGGTTGCCCACCACCGTGCTGTTCGCCGGCACCTCCCGAAGCACGACGGCATTGGAGCCGATATTGGAATTATCCCCAATGGAGAAGGAGCCCAGTACCTTGGCGCCAGAGCCGACAACCACGTTGCTGCCAATGGTCGGATGCCGTTTCCCCTTTTCTTTGCCCGTGCCCCCCAGGGTAACTCCCTGATAAATGACAACATCATCGCCGATCTCACAGGTCTCCCCAATCACTACACCCATTCCATGGTCGATAAACAGCCGCTGGCCGATGCGCGCACCAGGGTGAATCTCAATGCCGGTCATAAACCGGCTGATCTGTGAAATGACGCGGGCCACCGTGTACCATCGTCTCTTGAACAACGCATGAGCCACCCGGTGCGCCCACAGAGCATGAAGTCCGGAGTACGTGAATACAACCTCAAACCACCCACGGGCGGCCGGATCGTTCTCGAACACCGTGCGAATATCCGACTTCATCTGCTTGAACATGGGTCCTCCCCCTCTCTCTTTACCACTACCATCCCGCTGTCTGCAAAATATAAAACAAAAAACGCCCCTGCAGCTCTCGCTGCAGAGACGTCGATTACGCGGTTCCACTCTGCTTGAATCCTGACACGCCCTGATCAGCTGCCGTCTTGACAGCCCCAACAAGGGTAAACCCCGGATTCCACTCCAGTCCGTAACGGGGACGACCGGCATTGTCTAACGTAAAAACCGCTTCAACAATGCAGCTCCTAGGCGCATTTCCGCTCTCGGCAGTGGATCGCTTTCAGCCTGGAGGAGTCATGCCTAGCATGACCATCACTCCCGCAATCCTCTCTGTAATCCGCCTTCATTCACGCGTACTTCTCCTGATCATTGCTGTTTCATTATGACTTCGTACCTTGATACTGCTCTATATTCTACTCAAAAGAAGACGCTGTGGCAAGAGGTCTCATTGCCCAGCTGCAAGCCTAGCCCTTGATCTGGGATTCAAGGCGCTCCAGCACCCGATCTCTGCCCAGCAGCCAGATGGTCTGATTCAAATCCCGGCCATGCGTCTGCCCGGTCAATGCTACCCGGATCGGCATGAACAGCTGCTTGCCCTTAAAGCCGGTCTCCTTCTGCACTTCCTTAATCAGGGCAGCGACGTGCTGAGCGGTAAATGTCTCGCTTGCCTCCAGCTTCTGGCGAAGTGCGGACAGCACAGCAGGCACCTGCTCTCCTGCCATAATCTCTGCCGCCTCTTCATCCATTTCCAGATGAGTGCGGAAAAATACGCTGGATAAATCAACAATTTCTGAAGCGGATGTCAGCTGCTCCTGATACAGTGCAACCAAAGCGCGTGCCCATGACTCTTCCTGTGCATCCAGCTCCTGAGGAAGACGGCCGGCCTTCTGGAGGTGAGGAATCGCCAGATTCGCCACCACATCCGGGTCCGCCTGCTTGATATAAGCATTGTTCAGATGCTCCAGCTTCTTCGTATCGAATACAGCCGGGCTCTTGGACAGACGGTTTGCATCAAACATCTCGATCAGCTGCTCCCGGGAGAGGATTTCCTCCTCGCCTTCCGGGGACCAGCCCAGCAGCGCGATGAAGTTGAACAGCGCCTCCGGCAAATAGCCCAGCTGGTCATACTGCTCGATAAACTGGATGACCGACTCATCCCGCTTGCTCAGCTTCTTGTGATGCTCATTCGTAATCAAGGTCATATGACCGAACTGCGGCGGAGTCAGGCCCAGCGCTTCGTAGATCATCAGCTGGCGCGGCGTATTGGAGATATGATCCTCGCCGCGAAGCACGTGGCTGATCTTCATCAGCGAATCATCCAGCGCTACAGCAAAGTTGTACGTAGGGATGCCGTCTTTTTTCACAATGACGAAGTCGCCGGTTTCCTTGCTGTTGAAGGAGATCGTGCCCTTCACCATGTCATCCCAGGTATAAATGCGTTCGTCCGGAACACGGAAGCGAATGCTCGGTACCCGGCCCTCGGCCTCAAAGCCTGCGCGCTGCTCTTCTGTCAAATTCCGGTGCTTACCGGAGTAGCGCGGCGTTTCACCGCGGGCCATCTGCTCCTCCCGCTCCTGCTCCAGCTCTTCCTCTGTGCAGTAGCAGTAGTATGCCAGGCCGCGGTCAAGCAGGTCCTGCCAGTAGGTGCGGTACAGGTCCAGGCGCTCGGTCTGGCGGTAAGGGCCGTAGTCACCGCCTACGTCCACGCTTTCATCCCATTGCACGCCGAGCCATTTCAAATATTTCAGCTGGCTCTCCTCGCCGCCGGCCACGTTGCGCTTCACGTCTGTGTCTTCGATCCGGATAATGAATTTCCCGCCATGCTTGCGGGCAAACAAATAATTAAACAGCGCCGTTCTGGCATTGCCGATATGTAGATGTCCGGTTGGACTCGGCGCATAACGGACGCGGACTTCTTCAGTCATGGATGATTCCTCCGTAGGCATATTCATTTTTTTGGTAAAATATTGAATGATTTCTTTGCTCAAGATGATAGCATATCTGAAACGAGGCAGACAACCGCCTGCGCGGCAATGCCTTCGCCCCGTCCCGTAAAGCCCAGCTGCTCGGTCGTCGTCGCCTTCACATTGACCTGCTCCGGCTCGGCATTCATGGCCTTGGCCATAATTTCGGCCATCTGCGGGATGTACGGCGCCATCTTCGGCTTCTGTGCAATAATGGTACAGTCCGCATTCCCCAGCGAATAGCCCTTCTCCTTGGCCATGCTCCACACCTCTTCCAGCAGCTTCAGACTGTCGGCATCCTTAAAAGCGGGATCAGTGTCCGGAAAATGTCTGCCAATATCGCCCAGACCTAATGCGCCGAGAATCGCATCACTCAAAGCATGCAGCAGCACATCGGCATCGGAATGCCCCAGCAGTCCCTTCTCGTACGGAATATGCACCCCGCCGATAATGCAGGGTCTGCCCTCCGTCAGCTGATGCACATCAAATCCCTGGCCTACGCGAATCATGAATCCGACTCCTCCTTGTTTCGTGTCATCAACGCCGCCAGCACCAGATCATCCGGCGTCGTAATTTTGATATTGCTGTATTTGCCCTCTGTAATCGCCACCGGCAGCCCGAGATGCTCCAGCAGCATTGCATCATCCGTTGCCGCAAAGCCGTCCTGCTGTGCCGTCTCGTGGGCTCGCAGCAAATCAGCAAGACGAAAAGCCTGCGGCGTATGCACAGCCCACAGACTTTGACGGGCCGGTGTGCCCGTAATCAGGCCCTGCCCGTTGACCTGCTTGATCGTATCCTTCACAGGCACGGCCAGCACAGCCGCTCCCTCCCGGATCGCGGTATCCCTGCAGGCTGCGATTTCCTCGTGCGTCACGAAGGGACGTACCCCGTCATGGATCATCACCCATTCACTGTGCAGCTGCAGGATCCCGAGATACACGGACTCCTGACGCTCCCGGCCGCCGGGGACGACAGCCTTGACCTTGTCCAATCCGTACTCCGAGATCCAGTCCTGACAGCGCGGCACATCGTCTTCCCCCGTCACCAGCACGATTTCTTCCATCCATGGCAGGCGGTTAAATATATCCAGGGTCTGGACCACAATTGGCCTGCCGCCAATGTCCAGAAACTGCTTGCTTTCCCGGGTGCCCATTCTTGAACCTTTTCCTGCCGCTACAATCACGGCTCCGAAGCCCGTAAACATATCAAAACCCCTGTTCCAAAATGCCCCGCTTTAGAGAAGCTTGCCTGTCATCCCTGCTGCGGCGCGCAGTATAGGTACATGTTCCATCATACCTGTTTACTGCGCTTTTTCCAACAGTTTCGGTTTCGCAAAAATCATCCGTCCCGCCGAGGTCTGAAGGACACTTGTGACCAGCACCTCCATCATGTTGCCGATATAATCCCGTCCGCCTTCCACGACGATCATCGTCCCGTCATCCAGATAAGCCACGCCCTGACCGTGCTCCTTGCCATCCTTGATGATCTGCACGAGTATTTCCTCGCCTGGCAGCACAACCGGCTTCACCGCATTCGCCAGATCATTGATGTTCAGCACCGACACGCCCTGCAGCTCACATACCTTGTTGAGATTGAAATCGTTGGTTACCACCTTGCCCTGAAGCACCTTTGCCAGCTTGACCAGCTTGCTGTCCACCTCGGAGATGTCTTCAAAGTCTCCTTCATAGATGAGTACCTTGACGTCCAGTTCCTTCTGGATCTTGTTCAAAATATCCAGTCCCCGCCGTCCCCGATTGCGCTTCAGCAGGTCAGATGAATCCGCGATATGCTGCAGCTCCTCCAGCACAAACTCAGGAATGACAATTGTCCCCTCAATAAACCCGGTCTTGCAAATATCAGCGATCCTGCCGTCAATAATGACACTGGTATCCAGAATCTTATGCTCCTCGAACCAGCTCGGCTCCGGTTCGGCACTCTGACTCCAGCGGCCGCTCATCCAGAAGGATGCCAGCTCGTCCTTCTTCTCCAGGCCGATCCGGTAGCCCGCATAGCCTCCCAGCAGCGTCAGGCCGACCTGAAGCAGGCGTCCTCCCTGGCCCATCCAGGCAAGGCCTGGGGAGAGGAGCAGCGACAGCAGCAGGCCTCCCAATAGACCCGCCATACCGGCAGCCAGCTCGTTCATAGGCACTCTTGCGCAGGCAGCAATAACCCCCTGCAGCCTTCCGGCGAATCGGTCGGCCAGAAGCGTGCCGCTCATCCCGAACAGCAGCGCACCCAAGAGAGCAAACACCCCGCTTCCCCCTCCCAGCATGCCTTGGCCAAATACGAGCCCCAGCTCGGGAAACGATGGCTCCAGCCACTCATATAACGAATTTCCGCACCATGCCCCGCACAGTAAGGTGAATACTAAGATAGCTTTTTTTAACATAGGTCCGGCGCACCTCCTTTAACAAAATAGTGTCAACTTATAGCACTCAGTATGGTCAGATTTTCCAATGGATAATCGTATAGAAATGTAAAATTTTATTGGAAGAGGAAAATGCGCGGTCATGTGGCTGACTTTCAGGGCATATCAGGGCATGACGGAGAGAATCCCCGGTTCAAGCCGTTTCCCGGCAAGCTGGCCAGGTTGAATCCCTAGATGGGGTGGACTATAATGAATGCAACTATATCAACAAATCGAGGTGGATGTTAAACGATGAACGCTCCTAATTTACAGGCCTTTCAGGATCAGGTCTCCGAATTGCTGCTCCGCCACCGCAGTCTGCTGGACGTCCTCTCCAAGAATGGCCAAAGCAGTGCTTCCGTTAACCGGGCTGTCACCAAAGCGATCACGGAATGCGGATGTATTGAGCTGCATGCCACCAAACAAAGCTTTGACGCCGGGACGGATCTTGAATCGGCCAGAGCGCATGCCGGCACTCATATCGAGGGAAGCTTGTGCGAGAATTGCCGGGAGGCTGTAAGCTCTGAGCTGGGGCGCAATTTGTTTTATATGTCTGCTATGGCCAACCTGCTCGATATTCAGCTGGAGGATGTACTCAACAAGGAATCCAAGAAATGCTCGACGCTGGGATTGTTCAATTTATCGTAAAGATGTTCTAAGCAAAAAAAAGCATTTATTTCTCTGCCCTTACGTTCAAGGACAGGAAATAAATGCTTTTTATTCGTGGATATGTCGGTATGGATCCGAGTAAACGCTATACATGGTCACAGATGGCATTACCGGTCCGAAGAACGATACGCCTCTTCCTCAGAATTCCGCTTCATACGGCGGCCGCGAATGAGACGCTGCACACTCTGCTTCAGGCCAAAGCCTGCATACAGCACCAAGGGTACAAAGATCAGCATAGAGGTCTGCTCCGGGAAGAACACCGCTACAGCAACCGCAGCAATAACGACCAGCGGCGTAAACTTGATCGCCTTCTTCGGAAGGCCGATCTTCTTGAAGTTCGGGTATTTCACACGGCTAATCATCAGATAAGAGAGCAGCAGCATGGCAATCATCATATAGGGCGCTGAAATTTCTTCGTGGAACAGAGCCAGTGTAGCCAGTACACCGCCCGCCGCCGGAATCGGCAGCCCGATGAAATATCCCGGAATACCCGGGCGGACATTGAATCGTGCCAGTCGGAGCGCTCCGCACATCGGAAAGACCGCGGTTACAGTCCAGGCCAGCGCACTGTTCATATCCATAAAAGCTACGGAATACATAATGAGCGCCGGTGCTACGCCAAACGATACGATGTCAGACAGGGAATCCAGCTCTTTGCCAAAATCACTCTGCGCATTGAGGGCGCGAGCCACTCTGCCATCCAGTCCGTCAAGCAGCATAGCGACGATAATCATAATAGCCGCTGTGCTGGTGTTACCGTTTACCGCAAGAATTATGCCAATCATTCCGAGAAACAGATTACCTAAAGTAAACATGTTCGGAATTGATTTCGTCATGGGTTGTTCACCTCGTTAGATTTTACATCACGTTAATAGATTGTATGATATTTACATTTGTCTGTCAATAAATACTTGATCCTGCAGACGCTTCAGACCTTCTTTAATCGTGCGCGCCCGCACCTCTCCGATGCCGTCCACTTCATCGAGCTCATCAATGCTCGCCGCCATGATGCTCGGCAAATCCTCAAACGTATCCACCAGATTACGAATAATGACATTCGGCAGCCGCGGGATTTTATTCAGGATGCGGTAGCCGCGGGGAAGCACTTCCTCATCGGCGGTAGCTGTGGAGGAGGGATAGCCCAACAGCCGAAGAATGAGATTAATATCGAGAAGCTCCTCGTCATCCAGCCGCTTCAGCGCATGAATAATCTCTCTGACGTTCTCCTCGCTGTACTCCTTGGCATAATCGGCATACAGGAACCAGGCTTCCTCTTCAATGTTGCTGACGAGCTCTTCCATCTGCATACTGATCAAACGGCCTTCGTTACCCAATTCATTGATATACCGTTTGATCTCCTTCTTAATCCTTAACACCATTTCGACCCGCTGAATAACATTTACGACCTCATGAATCGTCACCAGCTCTTCAAATTCCGAGGCGGACAGGTTCGTCAGCGACTGGTTCAGCACCACCCGGTAACGCTCCAGTGTCTGAATAGCCTGATTCGCTTTGGTCAGGATGACGCCAATTTCCTTCAGAGAATAACGGATCGAGCCCTGATAGAGCGTAATAATGTTCCGGCGCTGGGAGATGGACACCACCAGCTTCCCGGTCTGCTTCGCCACCCGTTCTGCAGTACGGTGCCGAATTCCGGTTTCGATGGAGGAGATCGAGGAGTCCGGAATGAGCTGGGTATTGGCATACAGTATCCGCCTTAAATCCTCACTCAGAATAATCGCACCGTCCATTTTGGCCAGCTCATACAAGTAGTTCGGCGAGAAGTCACAATTGATGGAGAAGCCGCCGTCTACAACCTCCATCACCTCTGGACTGTAGCCGACCACGAGCAGGGCCCCGGTTTTGGCGCGCAGCACGTTCTCCAGTCCGTCACGGAAAGCTGTCCCCGGTGCCACCAGCTTCAGCAGTTCATTCATTTTGTCCAGTTGAACCGATTCTTTCACCTTAGTATGCCCCCTAATTTAACGCAACCGCTAACGCATCTGCTACCGTATTAACTCCAATAATTTCTATGCCCTTGGGATGCTTCCATCCCTTCAAGCTCTTCTCGGGCAGGATAACCCGTTTAAAGCCCAGCTTCTGCGCTTCCTTCACCCGCTGCTCCGCACGGGACACTGCCCGCACTTCACCGGTCAGGCCGACTTCTCCGAAGATGACGTCATACGGCTTCGTCGGTACATCGCGGAAGCTGGATGCAATGCTGACTGCGATCGCAAGATCCACAGCCGGCTCATCCAGCTTCACGCCCCCGGCTACATTCAGGTAAGCGTCCTGATTCTGCAGGAACATGCCCATCCGTTTCTCCAGCACCGCAATAATGAGATTCATCCGGTGATGATCTACCCCGGTGCCCATCCGCCTTGGAGACGGAAAATGAGTCGATGAGATCAAAGCCTGCAGCTCCACAAGTACGGGCCGTGTGCCTTCCATGCTCGCTACCACCGTAGAGCCGGCTACCCCCAGCGGACGCTCGGAGAGAAACAGCTCGGATGGATTGCCAACCTCCCGCAGCCCCTCCTCACCCATTTCAAAAATCCCCATCTCGTTCGTGGAGCCGAAGCGGTTCTTCACGGCGCGCAGCAGCCGGTACGTATGATGGCGTTCCCCTTCAAAATAAAGCACGCAATCCACCATATGCTCCAGCATCCGCGGTCCCGCGATGGCCCCTTCCTTCGTCACGTGGCCCACGAGCACTGTAGCGATGCCCTTAACCTTCGCAATCCGCATAAACCGGGCGGTGCATTCCCGCACCTGCGATACACTTCCCGGCGCACTTGAAATATCCGGCTGATACACCGTCTGAATGGAGTCAATAACCACAAACTGCGGCTGCACGCTTTCAATCGCTTCCTCCACACTCTCCAGATTTGTCTCGCAAAGCACAAACAGCTCCGGGGACAAGGCCCCTAGGCGGTCAGCACGAAGCTTGGTCTGGCGAACCGATTCCTCTCCCGAGATATACAGCACCCGCAGCCCGCGGTTAGCCAGCTGATTCGAGGTTTGGAGAAGCAGGGTTGATTTGCCGATGCCCGGATCACCGCCGACAAGCACAAGTGAACCCGGGACGAGTCCGCCGCCGAGTACTCTGTTCAGCTCTATAATGCCGGTCTCGATCCGGGGCTCCTTGCCGCTCTCCACATTCAGGATGGATACGGGCTTCTCTTTACTATGAAATACGGGCGAATTCATGCCCTGTGTCTTGATTACCGTCTCGGTTTCTTCCACCATGGAGTTCCAGGCCTGACAGCCTGGGCATTTGCCGTACCATTTCGGCGATTCATAGCCGCAGTCGGTACAATAAAACTTGGTTTTGGATTTAGCCATGTTCTCTCCTTTATGATGACCATCCTTTACAAAAAACCATAAGTCTTTTGCGAATTAGGCATTACTCAAAGTTTACCATTGATCACAAACCAACGTAAAGGCAAATCGGGAATCCTCTCCTTGATTATCGGTCTGTTTTTCCTAAAGCCTTACTGTATATACAAAAAAAGCAGGCCCTCGCGCATCATGCATCGGCCTGCTTCTTCAATCGTGATCACAGCAGAGGAGCATGCTGCCGGCTGTCGCCGGCAACTCTTGCTCTCCTGCCTGATGAGATCCTATATCTTATTATGGCTTGGGTTACTCCTGCTGCGCCGGGGCAGCCTGCGTTTTGGTTACGGTCAACGCGCCTTCGCTCTCGTCGATCAGCAGATGATCTCCTTTGGAGATATTACCCTTCAGCAGTTCCTCGGACAAACGATCCTCTATATGCTTCTGAATCGCTCTGCGGAGCGGACGGGCACCGAATGCCGGATCATAGCCTTCCTTCGCCAGGAATGCCTTCGCTTGATCGGTCAGCTCGAACTCCACATTGAAGTCACGCAGCCGCTTCTTCAGCTCATCCGACATCAGCATCACGATCTCGCCGATGTGCTTCTCTTCCAGGGAGTGGAACACGATGATTTCATCAATCCGGTTCAGGAATTCAGGACGGAAGCTCTTCTTCAGCTCATCCATGACCTTGCCCTTCATGTTGTTATAATCATGGCCCGCATCCAGCGATGCCGTGAAGCCGAGGGTAGAGTTACGCTTGATCGCTTCCGCTCCAACGTTAGAGGTCAGAATGATCAGCGTGTTGCGGAAGTCAACAACCCGGCCCTTGGAATCGGTCAAGCGTCCATCCTCCAGCACTTGCAGCAGGATGTTAAACACTTCCGGATGAGCCTTCTCAATCTCATCCAGCAGGACGACGGAATAAGGCTTGCGGCGAACCTTCTCGGTCAGCTGACCGCCCTCATCATAGCCGACATATCCTGGAGGCGCTCCAACGAGCCTCGAAGTCGAGTGCTTCTCCATATACTCAGACATGTCGATCCGCACCACGGCGTTCTCATCGCCGAACATGGCTTCTGCCAATGCACGGGCAAGCTCAGTCTTACCTACACCGGTTGGACCGAGGAAGATGAAGGAGCCCATTGGGCGCTTCGGATCCTTCAGGCCAGCGCGGGAGCGGCGTACGGCACGGCTGACTGCCTTGACGGCTTCCTCCTGGCCAATGACCCGGCTGTGAAGCAGCTGCTCCATGTTCAGCAGGCGCTCGGTCTCTTCTTCCTTCAGCTTGTTCACAGGAATACCGGTCCAGATGGCTACCACATCCGCAATATCCTCCGGAGTTACCTCGGAATCTGTACGTCCCTGCTTCTCTTTCCACTGGTTCTTCGTCACTTCCAGCTCTTCACGCAGCTTCTGCTCCGTATCGCGGAGCGCCGCAGCCTTCTCAAACTCCTGGCTCTGTACAGCAGCATCCTTCTCCTTACGGATATCCTCCAGACGAGATTCCTGATCCTTCAGGTTTGGCGGAATAGTGTACGTATGCAGCCTTACCTTCGAGCCTGCTTCATCAATCAGATCGATCGCTTTATCTGGCAGGAAGCGGTCTGTAATATAACGGTCGGACAAGCGTACCGCCTGTTCAATCGCTTCATCGGTAATTTTGACACGGTGATGCGCCTCATACCGGTCACGCAGACCGTACAGAATCTGGATGGCTTCTTCCGGAGACGGCTGATCCACCGTAATCGGCTGGAAGCGGCGCTCCAGTGCAGCATCCTTCTCGATGTACTTGCGGTACTCATCCAGGGTAGTTGCCCCGATGCACTGCAGCTCGCCCCGAGCCAGAGAAGGCTTCAGAATGTTGGAGGCATCAATAGCTCCTTCTGCGCCGCCCGCACCAATCAGCGTATGCAATTCGTCGATAAACAGAACAATGTTGCCTGCTTGGCGAATCTCGTCCATGATTTTCTTCAGGCGGTCCTCGAACTCACCGCGATATTTCGTACCGGCCACCACGGAGCCCATATCGAGCGTCATCACTCGCTTGTCACGCAGCGTTTCCGGAATTTCATTATTAATAATTTTCTGGGCCAGGCCTTCAGCGATTGCCGTCTTACCTACCCCTGGCTCACCAATCAGCACCGGATTGTTCTTCGTCCGGCGGCTCAGCACCTGAATAACGCGCTCAATTTCCTTGCTGCGCCCGATTACCGGGTCCAGATTGCCTTCCTTCGCAATCGCTGTCAGGTCACGCGCTAGGCTGTCCAGCGTTGGCGTATTTACATTTTGCGGCTGGCCGTGATGGCTCGAAACCGCTTCGCTGCTGCCAAGCAGCTGCAGCACCTGCTGACGCGCTTTGTTCAGGCTGATGCCCAGATTGTTCAGCACCCGTGCAGCCACACCTTCGCCTTCGCGAATGAGTCCCAGCAGAATATGCTCGGTGCCCACATACGTGTGGCCCAGCTTCCGCGCCTCGTCCATCGAGAGCTCAATGACCTTCTTCGCTCTTGGGGTGTAGGCAATATTCGTCGGCTGTTCCTGACCGCGTCCGATCAAGGTCTCTACCTCATCCTGAATCTTCTCCAGACCCAGTCCAAGACCGATCAATGCTTTGGCGGCAATACCGTCGCCTTCCCGGATTAATCCGAGCAAAATATGTTCTGTACCGATATTATTATGGCCAAGCCGTACTGCTTCTTCCTGAGCCAGTGCGAGCACCTTCTGTGCACGTTCCGTAAATCTGCCAAACATCATAAGTATTGCACCTCCATGATTGATGGTTGTATTGATTTTAAACGCAGCGCCGTCATTTTGCAAAATGGTTTAGCAAGGCTCCTGCTGCTGCCCGCTTAGCGTCTGCCGAATCAGCTTCGCCCGGCAAGAGTCCCGGTCGCCCGGATGGATGCTCTCCCCGAATTTCTTTTGCAGAAATCCGGGCTGGGTCATCACGTTCAGCTCATTCATCACGGAGCTGGACGGACCGTCCAGCAGACCCAAATCCACGCCAAGACGAACGTCGGACAGGCGCTGCGCAGCTTCCTTAGACTCCATCACAGCTGCATAGGACAAAATGCCATATGATCTCATAACCCGGTCCGTTATCCGCAGCCGGGAGTCGTTCAGCAGCTTCGCGCGCGCATTTTTCTCATGTTCGATAATTTGCAGCACGACGCTGTGCAGGTTATCTATAATTTCATGCTCGGTCTGTCCGAGCGTAATTTGATTCGATATTTGAAAAAGATTGCCGAGTGCTTCACTGCCCTCGCCATACATTCCGCGCACCGTCAAGCCAACCTGGGATACCGCCGACAGAATCCGATTAATCTGCTGGGTCATGACCAGCGCGGGCAGATGCATCATAACTGACGCTCGAAGGCCGGTGCCGACATTGGTAGGGCAGCTCGTCATATAGCCGCGCTTGTCGTCAAACGCATAATCGAGCTTCTCTTCAAATGCATCATCAAGCTCTGTGGCCTTCTCCCAAGCCTCCATGACCTGAAAGCCAGGATACAGGCACTGGATGCGTAAATGATCCTCTTCATTAATCATAATACTGATAGATTCATCGTCGTTTAACACGACTGCCCCGTTTCTCGACTCATTGGCAAGGTTCGGGCTGATCAGATGCTTCTCAACAAGCACCTTTTTATCCAGGTCGTCCAGCTCATCCAGATGGATGATGTGAAAGCCAGGAGTCCCCTCTTCGCACAGCCCTTCCTGGATCACCCCGGTCAGGATGCTCAGCACCTCACCGGACTGCTGGTTGGTCGCTAGCAGCGGGAACGGAAGCTGACGCAGATTGCGTGCTACCCGCACCCGGGTACTGATGACAATATCAGAATCCTGACCGCTTCCGCGCATCCACTCGCTGAGTGCGTGTTCGGTGAACCGGAGATTCGACATCACGCATTCCTCCTACTAAAATAAATGCAGCTTGTAAGCAAAGAAACCGACTAAACTACGGGGTCAGCCCCTTCTCTAACTCCCGGATCTGGTCGCGGATTTGCGCGGCCGTTTCGAATTCTTCCTGAACGATGTGTTCATGCAGCTCTTTTTTCAGCTCGGCAATCTTTCGCTTCGTCTGAATGCGTCCACCGCTTCGCTTCGGCACCTTGCCGACATGCGTGGTGCTGCCGTGCACCCTTTTGAACAAGGGATCCAGGCGATCCGAGAAATAGCTGTAGCAGGAGCTGCAGCCGAAGCGGCCCAGCTTGCTGAACTGGGTATAGGTCATCCCGCATTCCTCACACCTTGGAACCTGAGGTGCTTTGGCGCCGGACAGCTGCCCTTTACCCGATGGATCCAGATCCAGCAGGCCGGAGAGCAGGCTGTGGATCGAGAAGCCATTCGCCGTTCCGGGGATCATCTCCCCCTTCTCCCTCGCACAGGTCTCGCAAAAATGGAATTCCGTCTTCTCGCCATTCACAATCTTCGTAAAATGAAGCGTCGCCGGACGGATTCCGCATTCCTGGCACACCATACTCATTCACTCTCCCCTCTACAATAGACCGTGTTTACTTGCCCAGCAGCGACAGCAGCATCGCCTTCATGACCCGGGAACGGAGCTCATCGCGATAAGGAAGCTTCAGATTCAGACACTCCCTGGATATCGCACCCCGCATCAGACAGGCCTCCCGCTTGCTCAGAAATCCGGATTCCTCCAGCTGGTAGATCAGCCCTTCCGCTGCAGTCTGGTCTATATGGCTGCCGATACTGTGATGTAGATGATGGTGCAGCTCCGTATGCTGAGGCAGCTCGATCCGCTGAATGCGAATGTAGCCGCCGCCGCCTCGCTTGCTCTCCACCAAATACCCTTTCTCCAAGGTGAAACGGGTCTGGATGACATAATTAATCTGGGAAGGGACGCACGAAAATTGCTCGGCTAGATCATTCCGCTGAATTTCAATCGTGCCTTCCTTACTGTCCTGTAGACTGCCCTTTAAATATTGTTCGATAATATCCGAGATATTACGCATGTTGTTCATCCTCCACTGATTGAAACGCTAAGCCGTCTTCATCTTACACGTGTCGCACAGAGTCTTGCTCCTGGTTATGTTTAACCACCTGCAAACCATTAGAATCCCTTTTCGCTGACTTTGACTTTCTTTGACTTTGATAATATTATAGCATATTTTTATGATTTGCCAAGAGCTCCGTTATCATTTTTAACCGGGCTGTTGGAGAATATTCATGCCGCTTCAAAATTCACCCCGGCCAGCCTTGCCTCACCCTTTATCCTGCCAAAAAAGCCCCTGCCGTACAGCGGCAGCATCTGCTGCCCTTGCACGGCATAGGGGATCGGGAATCCGGGCGCTGCCGGAACTGTTATGATCGTATTCTCTAACACCAACCACGCTTTAGCTTACTTCTACTTTACGCTCAATCAGCTTCTTCGTGACATACACAAGAACGGCTACCACGATCAGCTCCAGAAGCAGCGGTCCCCAGGGGATTTCCGTGATGGGTCTAACCGGGGAGGCTGCAGACTCCTGAACACCGATTTGGAGCACAAAGATTTTGTTCGTCCAGGCGTTCGGTTCCCCTTCAATCCGGTCACCCAGCCAGGAAACGACGCTTGGAATCGCAATGGACAGCGCAATCCCGAGCCACAGGCCTCCTTTTGCAGAAAACACTCTTGCTACCGTTACACAGAAGAGCACCGTAACCACAAAGGAAGTAAATTGCCACAAAAGTGCAAGAATCATCAAAGTCCAATCCAGCCAGTGTAACACGCCAACCTGCATGAGTGCCTGCCAATTCTCACTCCAGAGCACCAGAACATGAGCACTTATCAGCAGCACAATAAAGATCAGCGCCATCCAGGACTGCACAACGGTAGAGATCATTCCGGAGGATACCGGGACCGGAAGCAGGCGCCGGCTGTAAGAGCGGATATTATGGTCAAATGTCTTAAACACAATGATTTGCAGGATGACCCCCGTCATGGCATAGGCCACCATGCTAAGAACCAATGTCACTTCATCCTTCCAGTACCCCAGACTATTCAGCGTAAGCATGACGCCCTGCAGAAGAACCAGCACCGTGATCAGAGCCAGCACCGCTCTTCCATTCCGTTTCCAGTCATATTTCAGTAGCCTAATCATTCCGCAAACACCTCTTTAAACATCTCGTCAACACTTTTGCCATGCTTTAAGCGCAGCTGCTCAACTTCCTCATGCATGACCATTTCACCGTCCCGGATAAAGACAATCTCATCAAAAATACGCTCAATATCCCGCACCAAATGCGTAGATATGATAATGCTGCTGTCCTCATGATAAAACTCCACAATGGCATCCAAAATCTTGCCTCGCGCTACCGGATCTACGCCGCCAATCGGCTCGTCAAGCAAGTACAGAGCAGCATTGCGGGACAGCGCAAGCGTCAGCTGAAGCCGCTCGTTCATGCCCTTAGACAGAGCACTGATCTTGTCCTCCTGCTTCAGATTCATAAACTCCAGCATATGTGTCGCTTTCTCCATATTAAAATCCGCGTAGAAATCACGGTAAAACATCAGCGCGTCCTTCACCTTCATCCATGATTCTGTCAGCGGACGGTCTGGCATGAACGAGACCATACTTTTTGTCTTCGGTCCCGCAGGAAGCCCCTGAACCTCCACACTTCCGGAGGAAGGAGAGAGCAGCCCTGCGGTCATTTTCATCAGGGTGCTTTTGCCGCTTCCGTTACTTCCCAGCAGTCCGATAATTTTTCCGCTTCCGACCGTCAAGGAAATGTCTTGCAGCGCAGTCTTGCGGCCATATTGCTTGGAAGCTCCTTTGAATACAAGCAGATTCTCTACCATTAGCTCTTCCTCCCGTTGAATTCTCCGGTTCTGAACGCGTCCGAGACGATGGACAGAATATCCTGCTCCTGAAATCCGAGCTCTTTCATTTCTGTAATAAAATGCTGAATCAGATCTCCAGCCATTTCTTTTTTAATGCTCATGATTTTGGATTCCTCACTTGTGACATACCGGCCGAGCCCCCGCTTGGTCTCCACGATCTCTTCACGCTCCAGTTCCTGAAAGGTACGCTGTACGGTGTTGGGATTGATTTGCAACAAGGAGGCAAGCTCACGCACAGACGGGATTTTGTCTCCCGACTGAAGCTTGCCGGTAATGATCTCTTTTTTGATGTAATTCATGATCTGAATATATATGGGCAGGTTGTTGTCAAATTCTATACTCACTAGGGTCTTCTCCTTTCAGCCGCTTGGGTAAGGGCTGCAACCGTCCTGGCTTTACCGCTTATGCAACATCACGCTTGTGAAACGTCCAGAAGCCGACCGCCAGAAACAGCAGCAGATATACGGCCAGCAAGGAGGCCGAGAAGGTTAGTGACATTCCCGGAAGAGGCCCTGTTCCTCCATCCCTGTATATGGACAAATCTACGTTCACGAACGGCAGATATTTATACCAATTGTATCGGGTTAATAGCTGGTTTGCCAGACCCTGTGCCACAATCAGGAACATGCCGATGCCGATGGCTGCGCCGGTGGAGCGGGTCACAATGCTGACGACAAAGGTAATCGTTACAAACAGGAGAGTGTACACCAGACTGTAGAGCGTACTCCACAGCAAATCTATGAAGGTCATATTTCCACCCGATGCTTCAAAAAAGAGCGCTCCCGCCGCCAACCCTGCTGCCAGCGTGAAAGCAGCCAGCGTCACAAGATACATCAAAATTGCTGTATACTTGGAGGCCAGGATCTTGCTGCGGCTTTGTGCACGGACAAGCAGCAGCTTAATGGTTCCGAAGCTGAATTCCATCGACACCAGACCCGCTGTAGATACGATCGCCAGCAAAGTCATCATCTGTCCCATTCCTTGGGTGCTTACGGCCAGTTGGGCAAATTCCAATGTCGTACTAGAGCCGGAGGCAAATGAATCGATCAGGTATGCGATGCCAAAAGCCATGGCTGCCAGCAGAGCATACGGGAGAACAAAGCTTTTCTTTTTAAACATCTTCAGCCATTCGTTGATGGTCAGCTTTACAAAGCTACGCAATACGGCCGCCTCCCGTCCATTTTAAAAATTCTTCTTCCAGCGTTTCCTTCACTTCGGTGATCCGGTAGAGAAGGATCTTATGCTCTACCAGCCGCTGTACCATGACAGGGATGGAGTCGTCTTTCAGCCTCAGGATCAGCTCCGGCTGGTCTGTAGGCTGATTCAGCACCGTAACCTCCTGCATGCTCCGAATGACCTCCAGGGCAGCGTCAGCCTGATTTACACGAATGCACACTGTGACCCAGCCCTCCTGATTCTGCCCCTGGCCCATGACCCGTTCTGTCACCAGCCTGCCTTCTTGAATAACGACCACACGGCTGCACATCAGCTCAATCTCCGATAAAAGATGGCTTGAAACGAGGACTGCTATCCCTTCTTCTTTGGCAATCTGCTTCAGATAATCTCTCATCTCGCGAATGCCTGCCGGATCAAGGCCATTCGTCGGTTCATCGAGGATCAGGATGGTCGGGTTATGCAGGAGGGCTTGAGCAATACCCAGGCGCTGCCTCATCCCGAGGGAGTAGGAACGAACCTTTTTATGGATGGCATCCTGTAAGCCTACAAGCTGCACGACCTCGTGCAGTCTGGATTCTGCAATCCCTTCACTCATCCGCTGATACTGCTTCAGATTGTCATAGCCGCTCATATAGGGATAAAACTCCGGGTTCTCAATGATACCCCCGATATGGGAAATGGCTTGTGTAAATTCACTGCGGATGCTGTGTCCATGTACCGTGACATCCCCTTTCGAGATCCGGATCAGCCCGACGATCATTCGAATGGTCGTCGTCTTGCCGGCTCCGTTCGGACCGAGAAGACCTACCACCTCGCCGCGGCGGATGTCAAAAGACAGGTTATCGACAATATTGCGATTGCCGATCGTTTTGGTAATTGATTTCGCACTGAGTACCACTTCATTGCTATTTCCGGTCATACTTCCACCCCTTGCTTGTGTTAGTGTTATAGTTAGATAGTACACTAGGATAGCAGGACTGTCAATGGACGATTCGGATGAATTGGGGAATTTTATTGGAGGAAGGATACAGCGTGCAGATTAAAGAAGCTTGCCGCTGCAGGCGCAGATTCAAACGCAAAAAAACCGTTACTGCATTAGCTGCAGTAACGGTTTCTTCTTCGCTTGGCGGCGTCCTACTCTCCCGGGACCCTGCGGTCCAAGTACCATCGGCGCTGGAAGGCTTAACGGTCGTGTTCGGGATG
>NZ_JBISEO010000017.1:0-73508 GCF_044383795.1 Paenibacillus sp. JSM ZJ436 | reverse complement strand
TCTTCACGACATGCTTTTCGTAACCCAAATGCTGGTCCATTTCGGCCTCCAGCATTTCCTGAAGTGTTTCTGCAAACAGATCTTTTAAGGCGTTTTGTGCATCCTGCGCGGTCACCAGATTATTCTCCTTAATGAAAGCCCGCAGCTGTTGTTTATCCCAAAGTCCCATGTGTTCTCCCAACCTTTCTACTATGTTTCATTTTAATAGTTTTGGGAGTTTACACAATCTATTTTACAGACTCTCGTATTCACGGCATGGTTTTCACTTAGGTACAGAAATGACTTTAATCCCTTGAGATTTAAAATAGCTAAAGTCCTGGGTGTTGAAGTTAATGGTAGCGTAATTCGTAAATTCCTTTTTCAGAAAATCACATTTAATTATTAACTGATAAGAGCCTGTCGGTCTCTCTAGATACAGACTATATACCAAATCCACACAATTTAGGTTATTTGCTTGCACAGTGTGTTTTTCAAAGTCATTCCTCTTTAAGGTAAACTGTGTATCTTGATTAGCTATACTTCGCTCCCTACCGAAGCTTTTAATTAAAATTGGGTTTGTGGAATTCTTGAAAGCAATGAAACCTTCCCTTTTCTCTTCGTACTTGTACCCATTTTCATTAAGCCATCTGGAAGTTAAATCTTTCTTCTTTTGATTGAAACTTTGACTTGCCATAGTAGCTTACCACCTTCTTTGAAATTTCAGATATAACCATTAGACAGACTTTCTTGTACGAATCAATCTCCTTGACAATTCTTCGTTCCTTTTTTTGAAAAGAACAACTCTTAATCGTTATCCTAAACTCCCTCTCCATCACACAAAAATTTCGCCTTGGTTGTGATACGGTTCGGCAGATCATCTCTAAGGCTAAATCATCATGAATAAAAAACATACGTATTTGCTATTTCTTGCGTTTATCGATACAATTTATAAGAACACATATTCCCATTTTCCGTATTTATAGGAGGTGATAAATTATGGCAATCGGAGATCGCTATAAAACAGGACAACGTTCTCCCGCAAATGCATACTACGCATGGGATGGTTACACCGATGGAACAAACTCTCCTAGGCCAACAGCCGAAGAAATGAAAATTAGGCTGGAGAACGGCGAAGTATTTCCACCTATTAACTCTTGTGACAAAGGTGCCTTTTGGAAAATGACATCTTATGCATGATCTTGAGTATAAGCAAGACTTCTATAGAGAAGTCTTGCTTATTTATTGATATTACATATCCCGGTTTAGATTTTTTCGTAATTTTAGGTTTATTACTCGGACATATCATATATAATAACTGATAACAGAGATTTTTTCGAAGTTAGTTTGTTTTGGAGGTGGTATCATGCTAGTTATGTTTCGATGTAAAAACTTTTCTTCGTTTCGTGACGAGGTCGTTTTAGATATGCGCGCTACTTCATATACCCAACACCCTTCACACATAATAAAGCATGATTCAGTAAACTTATTGAAAACGTTAGCGATTTATGGAGCTAATGCGAGCGGCAAATCAAACCTTATTAGTGCTATGCACTGGTACGAGCGGATAATTTTTAGCCACCTATTTCAAGGAAATCAGTCTGAGCACATGAATGAAGAATTAGACTCAAGAAAATTGACATCAATACAACCTTTCTTGCTAAGCGAAAATAATGATTCCTGTATTGAGTTAGAAATGGTTTTCCTTCATCAAAATAAATTATTTCAATACGGTTTCTCCATTCAAGAATCACTTATCTTATCAGAATGGCTTACTGTGGATAATACTAATGTATTTGACCGTGATAATAAGGGGATTTCTTTTGGTAAAAAATACGAGGCTCAATTAAAAAACTTTAAAAAATATCGCGAAGATCGTCTTTATCTTTCTGTACTTGATTATTTTGCAACTGATGAGATGAAAGAAACAGTTGATTGTTTCAAAGACTATTTTCGTAACCGATTTAATGTCCACTTTGAATTGATTCTCGAATCCAGTATCAAAGGCACAGTAGATTCATGGTCACATTCCAAGCGTCTTGTTCAAGATGACATGTTTCGTTCAAAGGTAGCTGAATATATAAGAAAAATCGATGTAGGAATTGACGATATAAAAATTGAAAAAGAGTGGGTCTTAAATAAGAAAACGGGACAAAAAGAACAAGAACCTTTAATTAAAACGATACATTCTGTGTATAATGAAGCCGGCCTAAGGGTAGGCAGCAAAGCTTTTGACCTTCCTCAAGAATCATCTGGGACATTGCGGTTTCTTTCGTTCATACAGGAGATCTTAACACTAATTGAAAAAGGGGGGGTCTTTGTTATTGATGAATTGTCAGCCAGACTCCACCCGTTACTTACAAAATTCATTGTTGATATATTCCAATCTGATAAGAATCAAAATCAAGCTCAACTAATCTTTACTACTCATGATACATCTATCTTGAATAAAGACCAGTTCCGTCGAGATGAAATTCTGTTTGTTGACAAGAATGAATTCGGTGCCTCCACGATATATTCTTTAGCTGACTTGAAAACGGTCCGGCAAGATGCCACTTACAACAAGGACTACTTCAGCGGGAAATACGGAGCAATCCCTATTTTCCAATCAGCAGAGAATGGAAATGGTGGTGACTGACATCGCCCGGTTAAATCCTTCCGTTCCAAGACAAATCGAAACTCGTCCTAGCAACTTAGGTAAGGTGCTTCTTATCTGCGAAGGCCCTACCGAGGTCTTATATTTTGAGCATTTTGCTGACATCATTCGCAGGAATCAAAATAAGTTTGCACATCTAGATATAGAATCCATCCCAGCAAAAGGCAACGCCCAAAGAGTATTGAATTTCGCTGAGGAGTTTTTGCGAGAGGAGACTAACCTTCGTAAATATGCACTGTATGAAAAGCATCTTGTTTTCGATTGCGATGCTCCAACTGATATTGAGCGGGTTATCATTGATATGCTCTCGTCAACTAATAATTATATACTGTCTCTAACGAATCTGTTATTTGAAACCTGGTTACTTATGCATTTTGAACAGGTCGAACCCATCTACTCAGATACAAAAACAAAAGTTGGGAATCGGCTAGAGGCTGCATTAGGTAAAGAGTATACAAAAGCTGACTCTGGTCTTATTCGACAGATCATTGGAAATGGCGATAACTTAAGAAATGCGATTTCGCATGCATACGCTCTCGAAGAACGTTTCAAGAATCAAAATCTTAGTTTGGAAAAAGACATCCAGAAAATGAATCCTTTCACAACGGTTCATTCTCTTATGGAAAGAATATTATATGAGATGGAAAGGTCAGAAACGTAGTTGTCGTCCTCTCAACTACATCTGTAATGGCGAATCATAGTACTTTCTTGTGCGTTACTATGATTCGCCTTTAATATGATATGCCCCCACCTATCATAAGTCAGGCTAATTCACTTTTGGTATTATTGGGCGTATCATTCTAAAGGCGAAATTAACAAACAGACATTCACAAAAGATAAATAAAAATACAGCAGGTCGAAGCTGCAGCTGGAGCTCCGATACGACCAGGCCGAGCCCGTCTCCTACGAGCTCGTTCGTTCACTGATGGGCCGGTTCCACGTTCTCCTCCGCCACTCGCCGTTCCCGCAGCGCAAGACCCTGCTGCACCTGATAGTGAAAAGGATCACGCTGGACGACAGGAAGCGCGTCGGCAGCGTCGAGCTCGCCTTCAACGAGGAGACCGAGAAGCATTTTTTAAGCGTAGCCCCTCTCGCTGAAACAATGGGAAGGGGCTTCTTCTTTTCCAGGAAATGCTCAGAATTGCATTGGAACTTTGATATAAAAAATCGTCTATATATTGCAGATATAATCTATATCTCTATCTGAAAGGTTAGGTGGTGTAACATGGCTAATGAATAGAATGAAATAAAAACACATGATGTCACGCAAGTTCTTGACCTTGCTAATAATAAGCATATAATCGACGCATTTGTTACTGCCGAGAACAATGAACAAGAAGTGCTTGTAGCAATAGTTGCTAGAGTCCGACTTGCGATATTAAAACCAAGCAAGGCTGGAAAGCGACTATTGTAGATGCTAAAAGAAGTCGCTTTTACGATAGTGTAGAAATTACAACAGAATCTGAAAGCCGCATGGCATCTAACGCTACGAGTATACACTTAGATACGGGAACCTTCTATTCTGACTATGAAGGATATAATGTTGGAAAGCAACGAGACTATGTCAGGAAAAATTGTAAGAACTCGTTGGAGCGATATAAACAGTTCTACAATAAACCAGTCGACCCTACAGATCAATAATTTGCTGAAGTCATATGCTTAACTACCCTGCCCTTTAACATATCAGAATCTTTTCCGCTCCTTTTAAGCAGTTAATATCCAAAATTTCGCCCTACCTATGATACGGTTCACCGTATCACTCTTATGGCGAAATTCTACGTACTATTGATTTATCATTATTTTGCCCATAAGAAAAATGGAACCCGATTATCGGTCTCCATTTTTTATGGCAAAAATCCAAGTTCAAATAATTTGTCATAAGCTGCGTCGATTTGTTCTAATGAAAATTTATCTTGTTTGATTTTTTTAACTTCATCAATAACTTTAGTTTTATCAAACGTTTGATACATCTTAAACATAGAGTTTGCAACAAAATGAGTTGTTGACCAGAGCTCTAATACCTTTGGTTCATCTGGTAATAATTCTATTACCGAATTTATAATGTGTGAGTGTTGACTTATAAACGCTTCTTCTCTAATCAGTATTTCCTCATATTTATCGCCTGGTTGAATAACAAACTTTTCACCTGATTTACTTATAGTAATTGAACCCTCTAGTTCTAAGTTATCTGTTTGATAATCTAAATCGGATGAATAAGGCCCAAAATGATAGATTCTAAAACTCAATTGAGTAGGAACTCCTTTAGCATCGATAAAATACATAAACTTTTGGAATGCTTTTTTTCCTTGGATAGTTTCCTTCTTACGTGCTAAATACGATACAATTGCTTGTAAACTCATTATTACCTTCCTCCTTTGAGAATCTCATATCTCATCTGTATATGACCCCTAACTTGCTGCGCAATGGTCGCAGTTGCATATACTCTGAAAATATATATGGGATCTTCAAGTTTTGCTACAATAGGTGCTTTTTCTTTAAACGAGTGCGTTAATATATTACTTTCCTTGTTTATTATATTTATTGTAGGTACTTCATCGATTTCAAATTTAACAGGCGCTTTTTGATATTGGTCCACAATAACTTCTTCAGGTTTATATTTTTCTTCAAGTTCTGCTTTTATTATTGAATCATATTTTCTTTGTTGGTCTCTATTTTCTTTAGTACCAACTGCTTCTGTTTCCCAGACACATTTTAAATGCACCCGGTTCAAAAAGCTATCAGCCCAGACACTATTAATAGTCTTTGCCTTCTCTATGACAGAATAGTCATCTAATTTAAGATATTCTTCAACATTAATAGGGAGCTTGTCAACATTATATAAAGATTGTAAAATATCCCTTAGTAAGTAATGTAGAATTCTGTCATATACTCTGCGGGTTCTGTGTAAATAAACTTGTGAGAACATAAAATATCTCGCCAAAATAAGACCCTCTACGGCTTCAACACCATCATATTCAAAACCAAGATGCCATGTACCTTCTTTGGGGAACAATGAAATTACATTCAAAATCCTTTCTAAATCGAAATTTCCATACTTAACACCTGTATAAAGAGAATCACGAAGTAAGTAATCCATTTTATCAGAATCTAATTCAGATGCAAATATATTCGTAAGTAACCGAATCTCCTTTTTATATATATCACCTGTAATCATTGCGGCGACTTCCTCTACACCAAAACCATACTGATCGCCAATTCTTTTAACAATAGGGGCTATTTCCGTCTCAGTTATAATCTTGCCCGCCATACCTTCGTGGCCTTTGACTGATTCATCATATAGATTATCCCCTGCATGCGAGAATGGAGCATGAGCTACATCATGAAGCAACGATGCCAGCCGCAACATCTGTCGGTATCGTTCAACCTCCTCTTTTGACCATTCAAGGACTTGAGATCGTTTTTCAATTAATTTATTAAATATAAGATTCGATACATGCATGACTCCAATCGAATGTGGGAAACGTGTATGCTCCGCGGAAGGGTAGACTAAGTAAGTAGTTGCGAGTTGCCTAATACGACGCAATCGTTGGAATGGTCTTGTATTGATAATACTCATTTCATCATTACTCAGTTTAATAAAGCCATGAATTGGATCCCTTATTTCAGGCATTTCAACCCCGCCCCTATCTCATATTATAAATGCGAACATGCGTTCTTGCAAATAATTAATTTACTTTATTAGTATTCAATTTTAGTGCATAATCTCCTTCTAGCATGTAGACAAAATATGACAAATACGTGAATACTAATTTAGGGCTTGCTGAACGATTCTTTATCCAACCTTCAGAGCTAGGCGTCCACGAGACTGCATCGTGAAAATGAGGAAAAAAAGAACGCGGAGCCTACGTTCCAAGTTCATCACCAGAAGCTGTAGCGTAATCACCGATTCACTTGTCTTTGCAAGGCGTGCGCGAGTACAGCCAAGCCCATACTTGCGCTTGCCTTCTCCAAACTTGCCTTCAATCGCGTTTCGTTCGCCGGTGTCCTGTTTGAGAACTTGCTTTTCTTCGCTTGTCGGTCCATTTTTCGGCTTGCGCCCCAATGCTGGTCCACTGAGTCGGATTTCATGTTGCTTGCAGAAGCTCCGGTTTTCGCGCGTGCGATAGATTTGATCGGCTTGGACGACAGCCGGATAGAATCCCATACGCTTGCGGCACTTCTCGATCACGTCAATAAGCGTCGTGCTCTCGTTGAAGTTATCCCAGGACAGCCGATCCAGGAACGCATAGCCTTTGGTCATGCTTACTGCGATCTTGGCTCCGAACTCGACGCGTGCCTTGGCTTTCCCTCGTACAATCGGCCGGATATGCGGCTGATGAATGCTGACGATCCGATCTTCCATCTGGTGAGAACGTGCATTGTACATGTGTAACTGCTGACGGTAAAGTTCATGAATGACCAGCAAGTCTCGGTAGGCTTTGCGGCTAAGCAGCGTGAGCTCCTGCACCTCGGCTTGTTCGGCGATGATGGCAAGGTTCCGTCCAACGTAACCGAGCTGAAGTCTGATTGCTTTGCGAATCACTTTTGGTCCCGGCCTGCGTTGCTTGGAGACGGCAAGAAATTGTTTGCGTGCCTTTTCCCGGTACGTACGTGGTTTCGCCGTTTGTCCGATGAACGGTTCATGCAACGTATCGATGATCGCTTCGAGCTTCTCCCGCGCTTCATTCAGCAGGTTCAGATCTGTGGGATATGCTACATCCGCTGACGCGCAAGTGGCATCTACCAGCATGGTCCCTTGATTTTGCAAAGCTGTCGCTTCTGACGCTGTCGATACCAGATGCGCTTCAGAAACAGACGTTGTCGCTTCAGGACTCTCTGGCATTGCGGCCGTCTGGGGTGGTCCTGCTTTTGACGATTCATCCGACGCCTCCACAAACATCGTTTGCTGTTCGGCTTGAACGGCAGGGACTTCCTTCTTCGAGCGTTTTACTTTTCCTTGACCACCGCCGCTTGCGTCATTGCTGTCATCATCGTCTTTTGTTTCCTTCGCGCCCGTGGAGGCGACGAGCTCGTTCAGTTCAGCCAGCACTTCCGTCAAGCGCTTTCGGAAATGCGTCATCATGGAATGATGGAACGGCTGCTTCATCGCGAATCCGGGCAGACCGATGAAGTATTGCATATAGGGATTTTCACGAATCGATTCCAGGGTTTCTCTGTCCGTCAACTGCATACGCTCTTGAATGATTAATGCACCAAGCCCCATCCGCAAACTGATCGTTTGTTGACCGCGGAGCGTGTCTTTGAAAAACTGTCCGTACTTTTTCTCGGCTTCCACCCAAGGCACCAACCGCGCCAACTGAACCCAGCGATTTTCTTCGTTCAGTTTCCCTCCGAAAGGGAGAAAGAAATCGCCTGGCATGATCAATTGATTTTCGAGATACGCGGTCGGTTTGAACACTTCCATCACTCCATCTGCAAAGTTTTTGCTGCACTTTCGATGCATTCCTTTGCATATGAATTCGACACAAAGCACCAAAAGCCCTTGTTGTTATGCGGTTTTTAGCGATTTTATGAGCGTTCAGCAAGCCCTACAATAGCAACCAATGTTACAAATTCTTCTTGTCCTCGTAACATTGTCTAAATTATAACTACAACTTTTCATTGCATCTTTCAACGCATGGGCAGCTTCATCGAAAAACACTCTACCATCACTGACTATTCGTAATTGTGGATCATCTAAAATAATCTCCTCCAAATAAGAATCGAAGGGCAGAAAACCGTAGGTGTTTTTAATGGTTATCATTTCTTTATAAGATCCGTTTGCATACAACGTTTTAAATTCTTCTATGCCGTTCATATATCTTTCACTGTCTACCTGACCGTCATACCAACGTGTAGGATTATCCTTTGTAACCCATAATTCTGGAAGAGTTGGGTGTTGGAGTACATTAAGTTTAATTTTAAAGAGTACTGGTCCATAAAGATTTTGTCGAGGAAATCTACCCCCATGCAAATCGACACTATCAAGAAAAATATCGTTCCAGACATTATACCGCCTATCAATTTTGTCTGAAGATTGAGGCGTTTGAACAAGACCAAAATGTTCTACAGCCCCACGAGAGAGTAGTCCTCCCGTGCGTAAAAATGTGCAAGAAGTCTTAACGGTATTTGCATGATAAAGATATGTAATACCAATACTTGTTAAGTAATCATACACCTCAATGGGATTCAACCTCAATTGCTTCACCTCTCAGGGACAAACATACTTCTGATCTGCTTTATAATTTCAACAAGGACTTTTGAACTATTTCCAATATTAATATACTACCTTTCAATAAAGTTAATATCAAGGCTAACTTTTTAGTACAATCACATCTGTTTCAGCTGACATTCCGATGTTTTTGTACTGCACGCTATCATTTCACAAACAACAAACTATACGGTATCGTCAATTCAAACTTTTCCTTTACCGTCACTTGTGATACTGTTTTCACCGCGCTATCTGTAACGGCAAGTTTGTTTGGATCATGTAATGTTGCTTGCAGCTGGGCTCGATTGCCCCGACGCTGACTGCGTACAGTACTTATAACTTATAAACCCATTATTTCTGTCAACTTATTAAATTCTCTTTCGATAACTTGCGGAAGGCTATCTTTGTTACGCTCATATGTTGCTGCCCTACGGGTAAGTGCTTCTTCCGTAAAGTAAGTTTCAACATTGTATTTATGAGCGTCAAAATATTCTTGAGTAATGATTTTAGTAAATGGAACAAAAAAGTCATTTGACTTACTGTACATTATTCCTTTGACTTTAAAAAGTCGTAGTATTTCTCTTAAGTTTTGATCATTACTTAGAAAAAATGGGATGAAATAACGTCCATTTCCACCGTGTAACAGCTGTCGCTCCATAATCCTAGGTACAGAGAAATCCCAGGCTATGTTTTCAATAAATTGAAGCACCTTTTTGGGGCTCATTCCTTTATTGATTTTATTGAGCATTTTAACATCGTTTTGTGTAGTGAAATACTTATGAGCAATAACAAACTCTCTATCAAAATATATACCAATAATATTAGTTGAAAACTCAAAGAGCTTCTGAACTTTCTTATGAACAGTTGTTTTCGACTCAAACTTAATCTGCATTACCCCTATTATGAATAGTACCATATACCTCTGTATTCTTAAGAAATAATCCATCCCTTCTTGTGCATATGCAGAATTGAAAATTCCATTAAAGATTTGATCGGCTTGCAATTGTGCTTCATTTTCTGTAATACCATATTGCAACTTTCCTGTTTTAATATATTCTTCTCTATTAATGCTCTTGAAAAGTTCGAGGCTGACCAAATTAAGGTATAACTTGGTCTTTTTATCCCGTTTGGTCTTTTCATCCCCACCTTCTATATTTACAAACGAATTTTTATAGTTTTCTATCATATAAAAAATATGATCATAATTAAAATTATTCCTGATGAGCAGGTCAATTGTAGTAAATATCTCATTATTTAAAGTCGAATAATCTCTACTCACAAAATTATGTATATAGCTAGCATAATTTGTGTCCAGCATTATTGAGTAATCAAGACCAAATGTGGTGTCCTTTTCCCCGTTTTTAACGGTTTCAATCAATAACTCGTCATCAATAAAATATAGCTTGTCCGTCTCAAAGTAAGGAATGAAGTGGCTATCGGCATTGTTGATTACTTTATTCAACTCAGTAGGATATACACTTCTGTGATAATTGTCTAAAGAGATAATTGATGACTTATCTTCCGTAGACTCCCCCATCATTACCCAAGTTTCAACAACTTCACTTACATTTGTCGCAATAGAAAGACTGTATAGCCCTTGTTTAATACGTTCACTATCCATTCGGTTACGCTCCTTAACAGGTAACAAATCATAAATGCCTACATTCGCTAAAACTTTATTTATGCTGTTCTCAAAATACTCTGCTGCCTTACAACTTCAATAACTCGTGCTTTATACTTTGAAAAGCATCGGCCATTTCCTTTATAGAACTAAAGCGTTCATCAATATTTGCAGCCAAACCTTTTAAAAGGAACTCCTTAACCGCTTGACTTTTACTGTAGAGTCCATTTCCATGCTTCTTCCCACAGAGCAAAAAGTTTACAACCTGAGTGAGAGCGTATATCTCATGCCTCACTTCGTAGTTTGCGAATCCCACCTTTGTTAAGTCAGGATCGTTTAGCGAGCCTTTAACACTTGAATCTGTACTCGTTAAAGAGCTTTCTGGAATTTTTACTAGACCAAAATCCGCTATCTTGAGTACAGTCCACGTTTGATCGAACTGATGAATCAGAATATTGTGGTAGCTAATGTCTCGATGCAATATTTCCTTCTCATGGATGTAGATGAAAGCGTTGAAAAGCTGACCAATAAGCTTAAGCCGATCTTGCATATCCAACTTAGTGTTATTGTCGCGGATGTAATCAGCAAGCGTTCCTCCATTAGCATACTCAAGGGTATATTCATGCTTCTCATCGTTGTAGTTATAGGCTTCAATAATGTAAGGCGAATTAAACTTACGTGTAATCTCGTACTCATTCTTAAATCTCTGTAATTCCTTGGCAGTTAAATTAGTTTTAGCACGCTTTAGGGCAAACCAACGGTTATAATACGGGTCTTTGTATTTAAATACCTGAGCATATGACCCACCACCGATTAGCTTGGTTTGAAAGACTTCTTTATTGAATGAACGCTTAACTTCGACGACGTTCATCATTATAAATATAGCTCGATGCTCAATCAGTTCAATCATTGGAAAATCAGCGGGAATAGTGCTGCCCCCGCTCTTACTCAAAAAGGTACTGCATCTACCAATTAACTCCACATAGTATGGATCCAATTCAAAAGCAATTGGTGATTTCTTCAAATTTGCCTGAAGCTTCTGAAAAGCTTCAATCACATCAATTAATTCCCGGCTAGGGTCTGCATTGAAATGTCCACCATATCCTGGTGAAAGCTTCTGATTCATGAAGGAAAATAAATTATTTAACATGGCATGAAACAGTGGGAAAACTTGTTTAAGGTCATCATTCTCAATGTTTTCATAGTAGTCATCATATAATGCAGATGCATCTTTCATGTTAGAGAACTGAGCATTAATCTTTCGGGTTTGTACACGTAAATACTCATCAATTTCATGCACAGGAACAGCCATATTTACCCCCTAGTCAGTTATCACATTTAATTTAAGCCACAGTATTTCCCTTTCTTGTCGAATATCCTCATTTTACCATATTTATTAAACTGTTTGTACATCATATGAGAAAGTATCCCTACAACAGTCAGATAGATTAATTTGATCTTATACCCCACCGCAGAGATAGCAAAACAACCTCTACAATCCAGACAGAGGTTGCTTTCTATTGCACCCATAAACCAAAAAGGAAGCTGACAATGAACACTGTACCTTAAGATACTCTAATGAACTTCCTCAGTCAGCAACTCAATCGGTATGGAACCATGCAGTGAACCATTCATTTTCTAAATTTTATCATCTTATACGGTATCGTCAATTCAAACTTTTCCTTTACCATCACTTATGATACGGTTCCCCCCGATTAATCTTCACCGCCCGGTACACCTGCTCCGCCAGCACCAGGCGCATGAGCTGATGGGGCAGCGTCATGCGCCCGAAGCTCAAGCGCCGCTGCGCGCGGCGCAATACCCCATCGGCGAGCCCGTGGCTCCCGCCGATGACAAACACGACATGGCTCGTCCCATACGTGCCGAGCTGGTCAAGCTCAGCGGCAAGCTCTTCCGAGCTCCAGAGCTTGCCGCCAATGTCGAGCGCGATCACATGCGCGCTCTCCCGGATCAGCGCGAGGATGCGTTCCCCCTCGCGCCCTTTCACCTGAGCGACCTCAGCCTCGCTCAGGGAATCCGGTGCTTTTTCGTCAGGCACCTCAAGCACCTCAAACTTCACATACGGCGTCAGGCGCTTCGCGTACTCCTGAATGCCTTGCACCAGATACTTCTCCTTCAGCTTGCCCACACCGATAATCTGAATCAGCATATGTACACATCTCCTTTTCAATCACAGCCACACTCATAGGATCCTTCTCTAACCCAGCCACATCTGGCGGCCACAGCCGTTTTCTCTCTCGTTCGTCCCTCTCCCTCTCTCAATCACACACATTCCTTCTCCAACCCAACCAACACCTTGCTGCCGCAGCCATTGGCTCACTCGTTCTCATTCACAATCTCACACTGACGCTGTACCCCGCTACATACTCTCCTTCTCCAACGCACCTGCACAACCCCACTCTTCCCATTCCAATCCCCAAAACAAAAAAGAGCGCCAAAGCACGCTCTCCCCTCATCTATTCTATGACTTGGCTTACACGCCTGACGCTCTCTTCCGCGTCCTGAAGCCCAGATTCCGCTGGCCCATAGGCCTTGCAAAGCTACACTACCAGAAACTCCGCATGCCGCTCGCACTCCACGCACTTGACGGGAGGATCCCAATCGGAGAACTCGGTCTCTTTCAGATCCACAATGTCCGGAGCGTCCTCAAACTCGTCTACAAAATTCTCAATTGCCAATTCTACGTGCTCTTTGCACACAACGTACATGGTAAGCATCCCTTTCTGTCCATCCCAAGTCGCATGTATTCCGATCTGTCATCCCTGTTGTTCACAGTATGACCACTCTTCAGTTCTAACACACGTCGCCTTAAAAAGAAACCCGTAATCTCAGGCATCCCCCTGCACCGCGCTGTCAACAGCACCCGGTGCCGGTCTCGCGCGGGGAGGGAATTCGAGGCTCGCCCCGCGCATATGGAGGAACAGCTCCGCTATTCCCTACTCCCCGGGCTTCTCCTCCAGCTTCACCTTCAAATCCTGCTGCTTGCCCTCGCGGTAAAGCGTCACGTTCAGGCTGTCGCCGACCTTTGTTTCATGGTACAGAAACTTGCGCAGCTCCAAGGTGGTCGTAATCGGCTTGCCGTTGAACTGAGTGATCACATCATTCAGCTTCAGTCCTGCCTTTTCGGCCGGTCCCAGCACATCCAGGACGACAACGCCTTCCTGCACATCCTTCGGCAGCTTCAGCTCTTCCAGATCCTTTTTGCTCAGAGGGGCGTACGGATTGCCCAGGTCTACCGTGTAGACACCGAGGTATGAGCGCGCCACCTTACCGGTCATCATAATTTCCTTCACAATCTCTGTCACGTCATTGACCGGAATCGCAAAGCCCAGTCCCTCCACGCCGGATTCCGCAATCTTCATCGTGTTAATTCCGATCACGCGGCCGTTCAGATCCACAAGCGCGCCGCCGCTGTTGCCTTCATTGATGGCGGCATCCGTCTGGATGACCTCTGCCTCCCAGTCATACACGCCGTCCTGATTCAAGGAGACCGGGATGACCCGGTTCGTGTAGCTGATAATCCCGGACGTCAGCGAATCGCCCAGTCCCAGCGGATTGCCGATCGCAAACACCGTTTCGCCGAGGCGCAGCTTGGAGGAGTCTCCCAGCTCGGCAACCTCGCCGATACCCTTGCTGTCAATGGACAGCACGGCGAGATCACTCACCTTATCGGTCCCGATCAGCACCGCATCCTTGCTCTCGCCGGTCACCGTCACGACCTCCAGCCGGTCAGCGCCCTCCACCACATGGTTGTTCGTCACGATATATGCTTTGTTCTCTATCTTCTTAAAAATCACACCCGACCCCAGCGAGTTCTCCTCCATCCCGCCGTCCGGAGCAAACTCTTCACCGAAATCGAAATTCTCTCCAAAATCAAAATCCTCCGGCAGCTCCTCCAGCCACGACTCATCCTCCGGGGAGGCCTCATCTGGAGCCAGCTCCTGCTCCTCCGGAAGCACCGGTTCCGGGTCCTTATGGGTGACAACACTGACGACCGAGGGCCTTACCTTGGCAGCTGCATTTACCAGGCGCTCGTAAGGATCGCCGTTCGTCGGGGTAAGCTCATGGCCGCTCAGGCCTGCAGCCGGGGATGAGCCGGTGGAATGTCCGGTCAGCAGACTGAACAGCAGCACCGCAATCAGGGCACTGCATACCGAGCTGATCGCGGAAATTTGAAGCGTAGACAGCGGTTTACGGCGGCGGCTGACGCGCCATTTTGCCGGGGCCGGGGCCTTCTTCAGTTCCCTGCTCTCCCGTCCGGATACTCTCGTTGAGTAAAAATCATCATCAAACAACCCCATATGGCCGCTCCCCCTTTGGTCCCGTCCGAAAATATATGTACTTATTATATAACTGTTACATCCGCCAAAAAGTTGCACTGTTCATAGCTGCCACTTCAAAAAGCGTACTTCTTACCTATTCTTTACCACCGTTCAGCCCTGCAGAAGCATCTATCAATTCCTTGCATTTCAACCATAGTTTTACCAGTCCAGGGACGAAAAAAGAAACAAGCCCTCAATCGGCATGCTTCCTTGCCCGGTGGTCATTTCTTCCCGGTATTCTTCAACCTTCCGGTACTTCGTTCATTGTACCACAACACCAGGTCTTTGACCGTGATTTCTGTGTCAAGCGAGTGTAATATTTTATGTAAATTACATCCAGTTTATAGTGATCTCGCGTCATCCTCCAGTCGCATTCCTGAGGTTCCTGCTTCACCTGAATAAACACCCCTTTCCATCCGCAGTAAGAGCTCCTACTCCGAACATAAAGGGGTGTCCGCCATTGCCACTACCATTGCCATTGCCACTACCATTGCCATCGTCCTGGAAAGGGTGATGTCCTGTCATTCATGCTATGAATTATAATACTTATTTCTTCAGCTCATCCCATGGGGTAGAGCGGTCATAGTACGTATCGCACAGCTTGAACTCGCTGTCCTTGAAAAAGCAGCCGCGGTCCTCCATCGTGTCCCGCACGGTCATTTTGGCGAGGTCCATCATGTTGTGATCCCGGCTCAGATGGGCAAGATAGGCCCGCTTGGTATCGCCGGTCAGCAGCTCGCTGAGCGCTTCGCCCGCGGATTCATTGGACAGATGCCCCAGATCGCCGAGAATGCGGCGCTTCGTGTTCCACGGATAGCGGCCCATGCGCAGCAGCTCGATATCGTGGTTCGATTCCATCACGAGCACATCCGAGCCCTCAATCGCCCGCATCACCTTATCACTGACATAGCCGAGATCGGTAGCGACCCCCAGCTTCTGATCACCGTCATAGAAGCAGTAACCTACGGGCTCGGCCGCATCATGGGAAATCTCGAACGGCTCTACCCGCAGGGTGCCGAAATCCTTCACCTCATCGCTCTGCAGCACAATCCGGTTCTCCTCCGCAATGTTGCCAATCGAGCGGTTCATGGCCTCCCAGGTCTTCTCATTGGCATAGATCGGCAGATTGTATTTCCGCGCGACTGCGCCGAGACCCTTAATATGGTCAGAATGCTCATGCGTGACCAGAATGCCGTCGATCTCCTCCCCGGACATCTCCCGCTCCTTCAGCAGCTCATCAATGCGCCGGGCACTGAGGCCGGCATCAATAAGCAGTGTCGTATCCTCGTTCCGGACGATCGTCGCATTGCCTGTAGAGCCGCTCGACAGTACGGAAAAAGATATCGCCATTTCTTCCACTCCCTTTATGTTTGCTTTATGGCTTCTTCGGTGTAAACACATCCCCGCTGATGCCCTGAACGTAAATCATTTCCCCGTTATCCAGCGTAAACCGCCATGCAGGAGCTGCCAGCTCCACTTCCGTATCGAACATCTGCCCGTAGTATCCCAGCTGGATGTCCTTCACGGACGAACGCGGCGGGATCACATTCCGCTCAATCAGCGTACTGAGCGCCTTGGAGGCCGAGAGCACCTTCTGCTCCTCCACATCTCCTGTCGGCTCGATCTCCAGCACCGGCTCACGGTAGAACTCAATCTTCTGGCTCTCGTGAAACAGCTCCAGCTCTACATTGAACAGCGGCCACTGGCCATGTACGAGCGGCCGGTAGACGAATGTACTCTCCCGGTCTGACTGCGGATCATGGCGGTATTGCTCCAGATCCGCAATCTGATTCCCGATCGCACTCTGCAGCTCCTTCGGCTCACCGTAGATGAGCCGGGTATCCACCGGCTGCTCCAGCGGCACCGGATCACCCTGTGCGCCGGGACGGTAGGTATATGATATTTTGGGCAGCTGCGGCGTTTCAGCCGGGATGGGACTGAGCACCTGAATCCGGTTCTCCTCCATCATGCGCTGGGTCGCCCCGGACAAGGAGGTAAAGTCCGGACTCGCGCCCGCCCGATCGCGCATATCCATCCAGAGCTGGTAGCCCAGCACCAGATTGAGCAGCAGAAAGGCGTAAATCAATACGTTTTTGGCCCGTCCCCAATCCATCCTCCGTCCTCCTTCTCGCTAGGTGTGTTCAAGGCTACTGCGCAGCAGGGTGCTGACCGCTGCCGTTACAGTCCACTAAGATCCGTCAAGCTGCCATCGGGCTGTACAACGGCCCAGACGGGCGTCAGCACGAGGGTGTTCCCGGTCAAGGCAGGCCGGTAGGCGGGCTGCAGGCCGGCAATGGACACATTGTCCGGCAGCTGTGACAGCACCTGCCTTAAATCCTCACCGCCAGGCAGATGATCCAGACGCTTCTCCTTCTCTACCGGCTCTGCATACAGGAGTGAGCGCTCATAAGAGGTCACCGTCCCCTGCTGCAGCTCCAGCGTCATAAGGCCGTAGTTCAGTCCCGGGGTGTCCAGTACGGGAAGACCGAGATCGTACCGCTGAAACTCGACCCGGCGGCTGTCCTGAACGTCTTGCGTCCGGCTCAGCCGATAGCTGCCGCTCCAGCCTCCGTGCTGATTGACGAAGCTGATCGCCGTCAATACGTCCCGTCCGGGATTGTTCTCGCCGGTAGGCGGCGCGGCGGGATCTGTATAGTTAATCCGGTATTGGCTCTCATCCACCTGGAGGCTCCGTTTGCCGTCTGTGTAGATTTCCGAGCCGTCCCGCTCCCGAATGTTCCGCGTAATGCCAGGGTCAAAGAACAGGCTTCGCTGCATCTGCTCTACCGTATAGCTGTTCATCGTCAGCTCCAGCGAGACGATCGGCAGCGGCTCCTCCGGAATATAGTAGGCAGCATCCTCGCTTAGCGTATACGGCACCCAATCCTGCCCGAAATCCACGAGCTGTCCGATATCCTGCGCTGTTAAATCGGCCTGGGCCGCTTCATACACAACATTTCCTTCCGTACTGAAAAAGAGCACATGCACCTTCGGCTCACCTTCTACGCTGTACAGCCACATTTTGTGGATGCTTTCTCCCTCGAACAGGGAGTCCGGCGTAATCTGCATCACCCGCTGCAGCAGCGTAACCGGCATGCCGGAGCCGAAGTTCAGCTCAATCCCCTGTGTCGCACGGCGAAGGGCAGACCAGTCCATATTGCTGACGCTCCGCCGCTGAAAGCTGTCAAAGGTGCGTCCCTTAATCCGGTTATAGATCAGGTCATAGAACATTTGGCCGGGATAGAACACCGTATGCTTGTCCTCCCCGAGGTGAACGACCATATTTTTCGGATAGATCAGATTCTCGGTCCGCTCCTCCGGTCCCATCTCGTCTGTCTCGATGTAGGAGCTTCCCGATTGCACGACCGATTCACTACCTGGCAGGCGGTAGATGAGGAAATAGCTCTGGATCAGACTACACAGCACCAAAAAAGCCAAAAATGCCGTCTTCACGCGCTCCATCATGCGCTCTTGCCTCCTTCCACCACCAGCGGCAGCGTAAAGGTTACCTTGGTGCCTTGCTCCAGCTCGGAGTGAAGCGTAATATGGCCCCCGTGGGCCCGTACAATTTCCCGGGCAATGGAGAGACCCAGA
This sequence comes from Paenibacillus sp. JSM ZJ436, assembly GCF_044383795.1. Classification (NCBI taxonomy): domain Bacteria; kingdom Bacillati; phylum Bacillota; class Bacilli; order Caryophanales; family Paenibacillaceae; genus Paenibacillus; species Paenibacillus sp. JSM ZJ436. The sequence continues at coordinate 55,107 of NZ_JBISEO010000017.1, read as the reverse complement.
CCCGTTCCGCCCATATTGCGGGTACGGGCTTTATCCACCCGGTAAAAGCGTTCAAAAATCCGCTCCAAATCCTTCTTCGGAATCCCGATCCCGGTATCGCTGACTGACAGGGACAGCATACCCTGTCCTGTTAAAGCCGCTTCCATCGTAATCTTGCCCCCGTCCGGGGTATATTTCAGCGCATTGGAAATGAGGTTGTCGAGCACCTGGTCAATGCCATCGCGGTCCAGCATGGCGTGAGAGATACCCTCCTTCACATCAATAACGGCTGTAATGTCCTTCTGCTGCATTTGAAACGAGAACCGGTCCTCTACATCCTCCAGCATTTCCACAATGTCCACCTTTTGCTTGCGCAGCGCGGCTTCTTTGGAATCCAGGCGGGATAGATGCAGAAGATCCGTGACGAGCCGGATCATCCGCCCCGTCTCGTTCTGAATAACGTTCACGAACCGGGACGCCAGCTGGGTATCCTCCAGCGCGCCGTCTCCCAGCGCTTCCGTGTAGCTCTTGATCGTCGTCAGCGGTGTGCGCAGCTCATGCGATACATTCGCTACGAATTCCCGGCGGGAGGACTCCAGCTGCTCCTGCTCCGTCACATCCTGCAGCACCGCAATCGTGCCGGTAATGCCGGTGTCGCGCCGGTGAATAGGTGTAAAAGTCACCCGCATTGTCAGCGCCGGGTCCCCTTCGCGCGGCGCAATCTCCAGCAGCCGGGAATCGAGCCCTTCTCCCCGGGAGAGCGCATCTCCCTCCGGCTGGGCAAGGCCCAGCAGGGCTGATATTTCCTGTCCGGCAAGCTCCTCGCCCTCGACGCCGAGCATTTGCCCCGCCCGCCGATTCATCAGAATGACGCGCCCAGACTCATCGGTTGCAATCACGCCATCGCTCATGTTGGTCAGAATGGACGCCAGCTTCTCCTTCTCCTCCTCGTTCTGGGAGAGCGCCTCCCGCAGGCGGCTCGTCATATAGTTGAAGGCCTGGCTAAGCTGTCCGATTTCGTCGCTGCCGAACACCGGTGTTTTCTCGGTAAAGCGTCCTTCTGCCACCGCCCGTGCATGCTTTGTCAGCTCTTTGATCGGGTGGGTGATCGTATGCGACAGAATGACACCGAGCACCGCCGTCAGTCCCAATGCCAGCAAGATCCCGGATATAAAAATATTATTAATCCACTGCATCGTCTCATACAGCTCGTTCATACTCGCTACAATATAGATGGCTCCGACGATCTTGCCATTGTAAATGACCGGCTTCGCCACAACCTTCTTGCGAATACCGTCATCATCCAGAATGTTCTCTTCATTATCACGAATCCCCTGCAGCGCGCGGCTGACCACCGTCTGGGTGTTCTTGTTGCCGACATACTCCGCCTGGGAGGAGAGGGAAGTCGTAAGCACGCGCCCCGTCGCATCCAGCACCTGAATTTCAGCGCCATCGAGATTAAACAGGTTGTTGACCATAATTTGCAGGCTCTCTACGGGATCCTCCTCACCATCGGTTCCGCCGGCCAGCGTCTTCGCGGCCAGGACAGACATCAGCTCCGCCCGCTCCTGCAAATCCGTCGTAAAATTGCTTGTCAGTGAATTTTTCATCGCGCTGACAAAATACACACCGATCAGCTGCATCGCAATCAGAATGAGCAGCACATAAATAATAATGACCTTCGCCTGAATCGTGCGGAAGAAGGAGAGCCACTTCATGGACAGGCTCACTTCTTGGGACTGCGCATCACGTAGCCCAGCCCCCGCCTGGTCAAAATATACTCCGGCTTGCTCGGATTCTCTTCGATTTTCTCCCGCAGACGGCGGATGCTGACATCCACGGTACGGACATCGCCAAAATACTCAAAGCCCCATACCGCCTGCAGCAGATGCTCTCGTGTCATCACCTTGCCGGCGTTCTTCGCCAGGTAATAGACCAGCTCATACTCGCGGTGGGTCAGATCCAGCGCTTCCCCGCTCTTGTAGACCATATACATGTCGGTATCAATGAACAGCTCCAGCAGCCGCAGCCCCTGCTCTTCTCCGCCCGGTGCCGTGCCGTTCTGCTCTGTCGAGGGGCTCTTGTGCTGCCGCCGCATCTGGGCCTTCACCCGGGCCAGCAGCTCTCTTGTGCTGAACGGCTTGGTCACATAGTCGTCCGCACCCAGCTCCAGCCCCAGCACCTTATCAATCTCCCCGTCCTTCGCGGTGAGCATAATGATCGGTGTCTGCAGGCCGGCAGCCCGTACCTCGCGGCATACGTCCATGCCATCCTTGCCCGGCAGCATCAGATCCAGCAGCATCAGATCCGGATGACGGGACAGCGCCAGCTCCACAGCACTGATGCCATCGAACGCGCAGATGACGTCATAGCCTTCTTTTTCCAGATTAAACTTTAAAATATCAGCGATGGGCTGCTCATCATCCACCACCAGAATCGTTCCCTGCATGTGCTTGTTCACCCCAACCCTTCACTTGAGCCGTAGTTGACCCTATTTTACCATACCTGCTTGTCCCTGACATCAGGGAGGGCGGGGATCCCTTCTGCTCAGAGCGCAGTCACTCAGAAAGCTTCCTTACAATGAGAAAACCGCCCCTGGCGGGAGCGGTTGTCTCTGGTTAAGTTATGATATATAAAACCAAAAATGGCTTATGTCGTGTTTGGTAGTGTCAGTATATCACAAGTTATAGGTACTGCATAGGGTTTAGTTGATTTCCGTTCTTGCGAATTTCGAAGTGCAAATGTACGCCGGTGGAGCGCCCTGTACTGCCCATTATGCCGACCTTGCCGCCCTGTCTTACAGATTGGCCGACCGAAACGGAGATGCTGCTCAGATGTCCATATAGAGTCTGATAGCCATTGCCATGGTCGATCAAGACGGCCTTGCCGTAGCTGCCTTGGGTCCCTGCAAAAATAACCTTACCAGGCGCCGAGGCCATAATCGTGCTGCCGCCTACCAAATCAATGCCCTCGTGCTTGCTTCCCCATCTCGGGCCGTAAGCGCTCGTAATGCGCGCACCGCTCACCGGCCAGGCGAACATCTTGCTTGAAGACGCGGAAGCTGCGGCCACGGTCTTCTTCTCGACCTTGGTGCCTTTATATACGACCTCCGGCAGAGCCGGCTCCGTCACCTCCTGGCTCACCCACTGCTTGGAAACAACTTCGCCATTCTCCTTCGTGACGATATAGCTCACTTCCTTGACGCCATCCCGTCCGGGACGCACGACCTTCCGCTTGCCAAGCGGCAGCTCGTCACTGGTACGCACAATCGTCTCCGGCTTGCTCGGCATGTCCTCTGTCACGGTCTCTACCGTGCGGACGGTGAGCGGTGCCTTCGGCGAGGTCAGCTTCAGCTCCATACCGATCCCCACATATTTCTCCTTGAGGCCGGGATTCAGCTGGAATACCTCCTGGCTGCTCATGCTGTGCGCCTGGGCGATGGAGGAAACGGTATCTCCCTCCCGCACCGTGTACGTGATCGGCTGCTCCTTCGCTGTCGTCAATGCAGCAACAGCCGCTTCGACATCCAGCACCTTGTTAGGGTCCGCCTTGACGCCGGATACCGAGAACTCCTCCATAATAGAGACAGAGGCGTTAGCAGCGCTGGAGCCGGCGCTCGTCTTCTGCAGCGGCAGCGCCGCCTTGGCAGAGCTGCCGGCCTTCTCTTTAGCAGCGTTAGCTGCAGGCGCATATTTGGCCTTCGCTGCCTCCAGCACAGCCTGTGCGGCAGCCTGATCCTTCACAATAGCGACCGTCTGCCCATCCAGCTTCAGCTCCACGCCGCGGGCGTATGCTTTCAGCATCCCGTCCAGCTTCGCCAGCGTCTCCTCGGCGTGGATCTCCGGCTTGTAATCCCGTTCCATCCGGGTCGTTATGGCATCCGTATGCAGCACCATATCTACCTCGGGGTATTTCTCATCATAATATTGCTGCTTCAGCCCCAGCAGCTTCTCCAGCTCGTCATCGCTGTTGATGGCACCCACCAGATCTCCATGAACGTAGACCTGATAAAAGGGAACCGTATTCGCATTGACATACTCCCGGCCCCCCAGAAACGCTCCGCCTGCGGCCAGCAGAATCCCAGCTGTAATATAAATAACCTTTAGCTTCCGGCGCTTTGAGCTTGAAGCCGGAGTAGCCGGGCTGTTGTCAGGCTTCGCCTTTGATACGGGTAGCCCATGCTGCTCCTGCAGCCCCTCTGATGGAGCGGATGACGTCTTCAAACGGTCCTGAAGACGCTGAACCCACTTGAATATCTGGAAACGCTTCATACTGTTCTCCTTTATTCCTTGTACATCCCGTGTAAGAAACCGTTATATTCTATCATTAAGCTGCGTCTCTGCAACGATTGCTTTAAAGGTGTCAAAATTTTAACTTTTTACTGCCTCGTTAACTGTACCACAGCACGAAGTTTCGAAGCAAGTCTGCAAAAAACGACAAAAAGCCTGCGTTTTCAGCAGGCTTCCTTCTTCATCAGGCTATTTCAGCATATCCATCAATCTCTTGAATTCCTCTGGGCTCAAATACGCCGAGATGCCCTTCTCGATCTCCTCCAGCTCCAAAGCCGTTAATCCATTCTCCATCGCGGCAGAAATCCGCTGCATCTCGGACTGGGGCAGCTTGGTCATCAGCAGCGTGAAGATCTCTTCCTTCTCGTCCGGCGTCAGGCTGCTCTTCTTCTCTCCTAAATCATCCGGGCTCATGACAATTTCCTGATCCTCCAGTGTGCCCGGCTCCTTCTCCACGCTGCCCATGACGGGCAGCGAGCCTTCCGGTGCCTCATCATGATCCCCCGCCTCACTGCCGCTGCCGGCAGGAACATCTGCTCCCGGCCCGCCACCAGGTTCCGCCGGTTCCCCATCTGTTGCCGGGGATCCGTCAGGTACGCTGTCGGCATGAGCTTCGGCCTCGGCTCCGCTGCCACCCTGCTCTTGATGGTCTCTGTCACTCCCGGAGCCGAACATCGAGCTGACGATTCCTCCGAAGCCCAGCGGCTGTCCTTCCAGCTCGATATTGAAGCTGGTCAGCACGGCTTGAAGATACGTGCTGACGATCCATCCTGTCGTCAGGATCGTCAGACTGCTGATGAGTACCGCAGCCACGCTGATTTTGATCAGCCATCGCAGCATGCGCATAGATAACTCCCCTCCTTCCCGTGTACTTCTTGTACACGGCTCGTCCTTCCTCTCTACTCAGTATGGACGGACGACTGAAGGTTCAACCTCTTAAGTTGTCTAGGGGAGTGTTTTTTTATGCGCAATCGACGGCCAAAAAAAGACCCGCCGGAAGCATAAGCATCCGAAGCAGGCCTTTTACATTTAGATCTTGATTGATGCTGCCATGACCCTAGAAGCTCACGTCCACGGCAGTGTTACCGTCATTATACGTAGATCGGTGCAATCTGGTTCGTCTGCTCCCGGTTACGGCCCACGGAGAAAATAGCAATCGGAATACCGGTCAGCTCGGCGACACGCTCAACATAGCGGCGAGTGTTCTCCGGAAGGTCATCCATCGTCTTCGCACCGGTAATGTCCTCGCTCCAGCCTGGCAGCTCCTCATATACCGCTTCACACTCGGCGAGCATGTTCAGGCTTGCCGGATAATGCGTGATCTCTTCACCGCGGTATTTGTACGCGATACAGATTTTCACCGTTTCCAGTCCGCTCAGGACGTCGAGAGAGTTCAGCGACAGTCCGGTGATGCCGCTGACGCGGCGGGCATGGCGGACGACTACGCTATCGAACCAGCCGACGCGGCGGGCACGGCCGGTCACGGTGCCGTACTCATGTCCTTTTTCCCGGATAAAGTCACCGATCTCGTTGTTCAGCTCTGTCGGGAAAGGTCCATCGCCCACACGCGTCGTGTAGGATTTCGCAACCCCGATCACCTGCTGAATCTTGGACGGGCCTACCCCCGAGCCGATGCATACGCCGCCAGCCGACGGGTTGGAGGACGTCACATACGGGTATGTACCCTGGTCAATATCGAGCATAACGCCTTGAGCGCCCTCGAACAGCACCTTCTTGTCATCGTCAATCGCATCGTTCAGGACAACAGAGGTGTCCTTGACATAGCGGCGAATCTGCTCGGCATATTGCAGGTAGGTTGTCAGTACCTCTTCCACGTCCAGCGCCTGACCGCCGTACACCTGGGTAATCACCTGATTCTTCTCGTTCATCAGATGGCGGAGCTTCAGCTCGAATTCCTTCGCATCCATCAGATCTGCAATCCGAATGCCGTTACGAGCCGCCTTATCCATATAGCACGGGCCGATCCCTTTACGGGTCGTTCCGATCTTGTTCGGTCCCTTACGGTCCTCTTCCAGCGCATCCAGCACCATATGGTACGGCATAATAACATGCGCGCGGTCGCTGATCACCAGATTGTCTGTGCTGAAGCCGTTCTCGTGAATGTACTGAATTTCCTCCAGCAGCGCCGCCGGGTTAATTACCATGCCGTTGCCAATGACGCAAATCTTATCCGTATAAAATACCCCGGATGGGATCAGGCTCAGCTTGAATTTCTTATCATTAATCAGAATGGTATGGCCGGCGTTATTACCGCCCTGGTAGCGGGCCACCACGTCAGCGCTTTCCGCCAGATAATCCGTGATCTTCCCTTTTCCTTCATCTCCCCATTGTGTTCCCACAACGACTACCGTTGACATATTCATTCCTCCGCCCGGTGATGTTCACCATATATTATTTATTATTTCATATCATATACACATCTACATAAAAATCTGAACGTAGCCGCAGCAGCCGGTCTCTTGGGACCGTATTCAACCTGCCGCAGATCTGCCGCCCTTGGGCAGCAATACCAGTGTAACAGCCTCTTTTTTTTATGTCAAATCAAAAACGAACAATCGCACATTTACATGTACGATTGTTCGGAATTGGGACAGGCCGCTATCCGGCTGCAAAGGCGTCGGCATGCGTGCGCTCATAATTGACGAACTTGTTGAAATTTTTGAGGAACACGAGCTCGACCGTGCCGACCGGGCCGTTACGCTGCTTGGCGATAATAATCTCGATAATGTTCTTTTTCTCGGTCTCCTGATTGTAGTAATCATCCCGGTACAGGAAGGCGACAATGTCGGCATCCTGCTCGATGGAGCCGGATTCCCGCAGATCACTCATCATCGGACGCTTGTCCTGCCGCTGCTCGACACCCCGGCTGAGCTGGGAGAGGGCAATGACCGGAACCTCCAGCTCCCGCGCAATCTGCTTCAGTGTACGGGAAATTTCAGATACCTCCTGCTGGCGGTTCTCTCCGGCCTTGCCGCGGCCGTGAATCAGCTGCAGGTAGTCGATCAGAATCATGCCGAGCCCTTTTTCCTTCTTCAGGCGGCGGCACTTGGCGCGGATATCCGCCACCGTTACCCCTGGTGTATCGTCGATATAAATCTCCGCCTCCGACAAGGCTGCAATGCCCATCGTCAGCTTCGACCAGTCCTCATCGCCCTTGAAATCTCCATTCCGCATGACGCCCGCATCCAGGTTCGCCTCGGCGCAGATCATCCGCTGCACCAGCTGCGGTGCAGACATCTCAAGACTAAAGATGGCGACGGTCTCTTTGGCACGAATGGCGACATTCTGCGCAATGTTCAGCGCAAAGGCAGTCTTGCCGACGGACGGCCGCGCAGCGACGATAATAAGGTCGTTTCGCTGAAAGCCGCTCGTCATCTTGTCCAGATCCACGAACCCGGATGGAATGCCGGTCGTATTCCCGCGGTTCTGGTGAAGCGTCTCTACCTTCTCGAACACTTCCATCAGCACATCCCGGATGGCAATAAAGCCGCTGCCCGACTTGCGGTTGGAAATTTCGAGAATGCGGCGCTCCGCCTCGCTCAGCATGCCCGACACATCTTCCCCGCCGGTATAGCCCTCGCTGACGATCTGAGTCGCCGTGCGGATCAACCGCCGCAGCATCGATTTCTCCTCAATCATCTGGGCGTAGTAATCTACGTTCGCAGCGGTGGGTACCCCGTGTGCCAGCTTCGCCAAATAGCTGACGCCGCCGATCTCCTCCAGCTGCCCTTTATCCTGCAGCCTGGAGGTGAGGGTTACCAGGTCGATCGGCTGGCCTTCCTCGCCCAGCTGCACCATGACCTCATAGATCATCTGGTGCGACTTGTCGTAGAAGTCCTCACTCTGAACCCGCTCCATCGCGGTGATGAGCGCTTCACTTTGCAGCAGCACCGCGCCGAGCACCGCCTGCTCTGCTTCCAGATTCTGGGGAGGTACCCGATCGAAATAAGCTTCTCCGCTCATTATTCCTCCGTAATCTGTACCTTGAGGGTCGCCTTCACCTCAGGGTGAAGCTTCACCGGTACCTGGGTAACGCCCAATGTCCGGATGGGATCGCTTAGCTCAATCTTGCGCTTGTCAATTTTCAGCTTCTGGGCTGCCAGCGCCTCTGCAATCTGCTTGCTCGTAATTGCGCCGAACAAGCGGCCGCCTTCCCCGGATTTCGCCTTTAGCACAATCGTCATATCCTCCAGCTTCTTGCCGAGCGCTACCGCCTCGTCCTTCTCCTGCTGCTTGCGCTTCTCCTCGGACAGGTTCTGCTGCTCCAGCGTCTTCATGTTGCCGTCCGTCGCCGGACGCGCCACACCGCGTGGAAACAGGAAATTCGTTGCATACCCTTCAGATACTTCCTTCACTTCGCCTTTCTTGCCTTGGCCCTTCATATCTTTTATAAAAATAACCTTCATTCAAATAACCCCTCTTTCGCTTCAATATCAGCCAGCACGTCCATCAGCTGCACCTCTGCCTGCTCCAGCGTTGTATCCAGCTGTACCGCTGCATTGGTGAGATGGCCGCCGCCGCCCAGCCGCTCCATCACCATCTGTACGTTCATGCGTCCCATCGACCGGGCGCTGATGCCAATCCGTCCGTCGGTCCGCTCGCTAATGACAAAGGAAGCCTGGACATCGGTCATATTCAGCAGCATATCGGCGGCCTGGGCAATAAGCAGCTGTGAAATCTGCTGCCCGGAATGCGTCACGGCGAGCGCGATATGTCCATATACCATTCTAGCATGTTTGATGATCTCTGCCTTAGCGATAAATTCTGTCAAATCTTCTTTTAACACCCGTTGAATCAAAGCGGTGTCCGCTCCGTGGCGCCGCAGGAACCCGGCGGCCTCAAAGGTCCGCGAGCCTGTATGCAGCGAATAATGCTTCGTATCCACGGTAATGCCGGCCAGCAGCACGGTCGCCTCCAGCGGCGTCAGGGACACCCGCTCATGAATATACTGCAGCACCTCGGTCACGAGCTCACAGGCCGAGGAGGCGTAAGGCTCAAGGTAGACCAGTACGGCATCATTAATAAATTCCTCGCCCCGCCGGTGATGGTCGATGACAACGACCCGGCTCGCCTGCTTCACAAGGCGCGGCTCCATCGTCATGGACGCTTTATGAGTGTCTACCACCACCAGCAGGGAGTGCGGCGTCAGCAGCTGCAGCGCCTGCTCCGGAGAAATAAAGCGTCCGGAGAGCTTCTCCTCCTTGCGCACCTCGTTCATAATGCGCTGCACGGCAGGATTCAGACCCTCCAGCACGATATGCGCCTCCACATTGTACAGCTGCGCCGCCTTCAGCACCCCGATGGACGCTCCAATCACGTCCATATCCGGCAGCTTGTGGCCCATAATAATGACGCGGTCGCTCTCCTGCATCAAATCGCGAAGCGCGTGTGAGATGACTCGGGCGCGGACCCGGGTCCGCTTCTCCACGGCGTTCGATTTGCCGCCGTAGAAGGATAGGCGCTGACCTGCTTTTACCGCGGCCTGATCGCCGCCGCGCCCCAGCGCCATATCCAGACTGGACTGCGCCAGCTGACCCAGCTCTGTGACATCATCGGCGCCAAAAGCCAGCCCGACGCTCAGCGTCAGCGGCACCTTCAGATCCGCGGTCATTTCCCGCACCTCATCCAGGATCACGAACCGGCTGTTCTCCAGCGCATCCAAAGACCGCTTGTTCAGCATCATGAGAAACCGCTCGGAGGAGAGCCGCCGGAGATACACATTGAACTCACGCGCCCAATCCGTGACCTGGCTGCTAACTCTGGCGAGCAGTGCGGTCCGCTGCTGATCATCCATGCCCTGGCTGGCCTCATCCACGTTATCCATCATCATAATCCCGATGGCGAGCCGTTCCTCTTCATAGGTCTGGCGCAGATTCACAAGCTCCGTAATTTCATCCAGGTAAATCAGCCGCTCGTCCGGTATGACAGTAGCGCCGTAGTATTCCTCATCATGCGACAGCTCCAGCCGAACCTCCTTGGGCAGGCCTTCCTTGGATTCCTTTTTCTCGCGCAGCGTATCCACCAGCTCCGGAAACAGCTCTGCAAGCGGCATTCCGACCAGATTGCGGTGCGGAAACATCCCCCCGACGAACTGATTGCTCCATTCTACCGTCTTGTCCTCACTATAAAGGATAATGCCAAAGGGAAGGGAGCTTACAGCCTCCCCTTCCACCCTGCGGATGCGAAAGGATAAATCTCCGATGTATTCCACCAGATCCCGCCGCGCCTTCATCTCCGCCTTCAGCATGCCGTAGCCGCTGGCCAGGGAAAGGAACAGGCCGATCAAGCCCAGCCAGGTATTATAAGCCGATATGAAAATCACGAGCAAAAGGACCAGAGCAAACGCCCAGACGGTATAATAGCCGTGCCAGCGTTTCTGTAGAAATTTAGGCATGACTGATCACCCTATCTTTTGTTTTTACTAAATGCCTGGCGCAGCGGAAACACCAGATCCAGAATGCCGATAATCTGCATCGGCGGGAACAGAACAATCGGAATGGCTGACAGGATCGGCAGGATCGGATGCCACTTCCGGTTATCGGCCAGAAAGAAGAAGAAGCCCAGCGCCTGAATCATAAAGCACAGCTGCAGCAGCGGCGTGGCGTTAACGACAATGACCTCCAGGAACCGGCTGTCCGAATCCTGACTCGCAAAATCCAGAATGACGACCAGAAGGTAATACCAGATCAGCGAGCGCGGCAGTCTCCAGTCCTTGGCACGCTTCAGCGCCGGTACCGAAACCCCCATCCGGTTCAGCACCGGGCGAGCGATCGCATGCGTAATAGCAACAATCAGAAGCGAGCTGAGAATCATGGCAAACGGCAGCATCATCTGGGTCATGCGGCTAATAGCTTCGCTCTGCTCGGCGGTCCAAGTCAGGCCTCCAGTCAAAGCGCCGCTGCTGCCCATATCCTCCAGAGGCTGCGTGGTCATGGTGACGATATCATCTACATACTGGTTCACATCCAGCTGGAAAAACGCCGTTCCGACTACTAACAGCAGCACCAGCTCCAGCAGCAGCGCCGCAAGGCCGTAGCGGAGCACCTTCATCGCCGGCTCCTGCTTACGGTACAGCTGTCCCATAATGACGCCCGGAACCAGGAAGAACGCAGCCATAACTAGAAAAATCGGGTGAATCAAAGCCACTGCGAGCCAGACCGGCACGATGTGGAGCATGAATAATTTTAGAGGCAGTGCAGCGAATAGAACGGCAACCGGCACAACGAGCAGAAATGCAGTTACCATGGAAAACGGTGTAAGTAACGACAGCAGCAAGAGTAAATAAATGATGCTCCAGACTGCAGGCGCAAAGCGCTGTTTCAATAGGTTCACCTCTTACGCAAATGTTCTTGGAGTGCTGAAATATCCTGATACCAGTCCTCCAGCTGATGGCCTTCCTGCTGGTGTTTTTTTAGCTTTTCAAGTAGGAGCCCATCCAAATCCTTGTAGGACATTCCCAGTCTGCGCCCCAGTATGTAAGAGCTCATCATGAGGCTGGCCAGACTATCCCCAACCTTACCGGTGCTTCCTTCCCACAAGGCCTTGAACAGCCGGGACACATTGTCAACGACCTCCGTCTTCAGCCACTCAATGACCTTGGCTCTCTTGGCAACATCCAAATCCTTTGGCAAGCCTCATCTCTCCCGTGAAAAAGCTTTATTGCTGATTATAGCATAAAAGCGCCTTCCCCACACCAAGCGAGCGGGGAGCAGCAGTCTCGAACATACAGCACGAGCCTGCGCCGCTTGAATTTCAAAGTGCGGTCGCAGGCCCGATTCTTGGCTCATGGTCTTCAGGACGAGGCCCCGCTGGATTCAGCGGCAGGCTCCCGGGAAACGAATTTTTCACAATATTCAATGACCTGGCTGCGGCGGACGATGCCGATAAAACGGTTCATATCATCCACTACCGGTACAAAGTTCTGCACCTTCGCCAGGTTGATCAGATCCTCCATATTCGCCTCGATCGAGACCGGCTTGATCTCCATCCGCAGCGGAACGTCCCGCAGCGAGAATCGGGAGGAATTCTCAAACGTGATCTGGCCATCCGAGTTTTTCATGTACCACAGCAGATCTCCCTCCGTCACCGTCCCCGCATACTGTCCGTCCTTATCCAGAATCGGCACCGCCGTATATCGGTGGTACTCCATCCGCTCCAGCGTTTGCCGCAGCGTGGAATCCCAAGTCAGGCAGACAACCTCCTGCTTCGGCAGCAAAAAAAACGCGATATTCATAATTCCTGAATCCTCCTTCTAAACACGGACGCTCTTGTTCAGATGTCCGCCGTCGCTCTTTTTTCAATCTATGCGACCGTACGCCACCGTATGGCGTGAATTTGCAAGCGCTTTATTATTGCAATCTTTCTCCAACACATTTCGGCTTACAGGACACAAAATCAGCAGCCAGACAATCCGGACTGCTGATTTAACTCATCCTGCACTATATCAGTCCGTATGATCCGGCCTGCTTCATTATTCTTCCGCTTCTACAGTTTTCTGCTGCTGAGGCTGTTCCTCCGCTTCTGCTTCCGGCTTCATGAGTTGGGACTCTGGCGTGTCCGGATTCATCCAGTTGTCGATCATATCCTTGGCAAGCTGAACATCCTCTTCATAAGCTTCATTATAAAAAACGCCGCCATAGCGCACACCTTCACCCATAATCGTCATTGTGGTCATTTCCGGCTTGCCGCCAGCCATGAGCTGCTTCGCCAGGTCCACCATAAATTTAGGCTGCATATCCGTCTGGAAGTTCTCTCCCATAACCTCGATATACTCCGGCACTCTGCTGATCTGATCCAGCTCCTTCAGCCGCTTGGCTACGGCATCGAGGAATACCTGCTGCCGCTTCGTCCGGTTATAATCACTATCCTCACGGTAGCGCACGTAATTGAGCGCATCCTCTCCGTAATAGACAGGCTGATTCGCCTTGATCGTGAACTTATCGTGATTCCAGCCTTTGTTCACAATGTCCTTGCCAATCGGCAGCTCCACGCCGCCCATAGCGTCAATGACGTCCTTCAAGCCCTGAAAGTTAATCGAAGCATAATAGTTAATGTCTTCATCCAGAAATGCTTCCATCGTGTCCAGCGCCATCTGATGGCCGCCAAAGGCAAAGGCATGCGTGATCTTGTCTTTATGTCCGCGGCCGACCATTTCCACATACGTATCCCGCGGGACCGAGATCAGCAATATATTCGATTCCTTCGGACGTACCACCGCCATAATCATCGTGTCGGAGCGTGCCGGTTCATCCTCCCGCTGATCGCTTCCCAGCAGCATGACGCTAAACGGCTCGCTTTGCAGCACCGCCGGCTCCGGGGCCTGCTCGCTCTGCAGCGGCTTGTATGAGTGCTGCAGCGAGTTCTCCACCTTATCAGCCATGAACAGGTCAAAAGCCAGCACGGTCAGTTGGGAGCGAAACAGAAACGCCAGCCCGCCGAGCAGCATAACTGCGGCCAGGGTGATATATATCATTTTCCTCTTCATGAGTTATATTCCTTCTTTTTTTATAAAATAATAGCTTGGGGCTGACTGATTTCCATGTTTGCGGAAGCTACTCTTTCGCCGCCTCCTTTCATTCATTAAACGAATATGCGCCCTGATGACGCATCATGACCGGCGTGTTCATTGCAGGCTGCAAGACCGTCCGCCGGGGCATCACTTTTATTGTAAACGATGTTGAGTCTTCCTGTGAAGGGATCGGTAAAACTTCCATAATTCATCCACAATTACGTACCTGCCATAGATTAAAAAAGAGCAGCCGTCGCCTTCTCCGGATGGAGCCAGTCGTTCAGCCGCTCTTGCAATGTCATATTCTTGCTGAAGCCATAATCAAACAGCCTCCGCGTCTCTTCAAACCGCTGCTCCCTACTGCCCGTACCGAGCACGACAGCGATCAGGCGGGTGCCGCCTCTCTGGGCTGTGCCTGTGAAGCAATACCCCGACTGCTCTGAGTAGCCGGCCTTCAGTCCGTCTGTTCCTTCATAGGCATAGGGACCAGCCATGGATGGAAGCATCCAGTTGTTGCTGCTTAAATATAAGTCCTTGCCCGCGATCTTGATCTGGGTCTGGCTTGAGGTGTCCAGAATTTCGGGGTACTGCGTAATGAGATGAGCCGCCAAAAGGGCTGTATCTGCCGCAGTCATTCGGGTGCTGCTTGCAGCCGGCTTACTTCCGTCTTTGCCGGGGTGCTTCTGCTGTGCCTGTGCGGATGGATAAAATACCGTTTGCGGCGATAATCCCAGCTCCCGGGAGCGCTGATTCATCAGGTGAACAAAATCCTTCTCCGTGCCAGACATATGCTCCGCCAGAGCCATTGCTGCATCCTCGGCAGAGTAGAACGCGACGCCTTGAAACAGCTCCTGCACCGTCACGACCTCACCGGCTTGAAGCCGCAGGCGGTTGCCCTGGGACTGACTCGCTGCCAGGCTGACCTTTACCTTGTCCTCCCAGTGAATAACACCTGAACGGACGCCATCGAGCACGAGCAGCTGTGTCATCAGCTTCGGCATGCTCGCTGAAGGCAGTGGAGCATTCTGATTATGGCTATACAATATTCGGCCGCTCTGTAGATCCAGCAGTACGACGGCCTTGGCCTGCGTCTGTGGCCGTTTGCCGGAATCGGCACCGGCAAGCATCAGAGAGCCTGCCGGGAAAGCAATCAACATCATCATCACTACCCAAAACCACTTTTTCCTCATCGCGTAACCCTCCATACTATATAGACGGTTGAAAAGCGGTTTTGGTCTTCTTTTTTTCACATTTTTTTAAAGTTTTTTTGGACAGCAGGAGCATGGGCGCTGCCAGAACACAAAAAACAGCGGCGAGGATTCGCCGCTGCTCTCAAAACCTATGAATATATTTATGCAAAATGGCAGGCTACAAAATGATCGTCGCCCATGTTCCGGTATTCCGGCACCTGCTGTTTGCAAATGTCCGACGCCAGCGGACAGCGGGTGTGGAACTTGCAGCCGGACGGCGGATTCGCCGGGCTCGGGATATCGCCTTTCAGCACGATGCGTTCCCGCTTCAATGTGGGATCCGGCACCGGAATCGCTGACAGCAGCGCTTTGGTGTACGGGTGCAGCGGATTGCGGAACAGCTCATCCTTGCTCGCCATTTCCACCATAGAGCCCAAATACATAACGCCGATCCGGTCACACAGATGCTCTACCACGCTGAGATCGTGAGAGATAAACAGATACGTGAGCTGCTTATCGCGCTGCAGATCACTGAGCAGGTTAATAATCTGTGCCTGGATGGATACG
The DNA here is from genome assembly GCF_044383795.1 of Paenibacillus sp. JSM ZJ436. NCBI lineage: Bacteria > Bacillati > Bacillota > Bacilli > Caryophanales > Paenibacillaceae > Paenibacillus > Paenibacillus sp. JSM ZJ436. Next base: position 39,553 of record NZ_JBISEO010000017.1, on the reverse strand, counting down.
TCCAGCGCAGATACCGGCTCGTCCGCTACGATAAATTCCGGGTTCATAATAAGCGCGCGGGCAATCCCGATCCGCTGACGCTGACCACCGGAGAATTCATGCGGGAACCGGTCGTAGTGATAATCGGCCAGTCCGCAAATTTGCAGGGTCTCAATGACCTTCGCCTTCAGGTCCTTGCGGCTAACCAGCTTGTGGTCCAGCAGCGCCTCGCCAATCGCTTCCCCGACCTTGATTCTCGGGTTAAGGGAACTGAACGGATCCTGAAATACGATCTGCATCTTCGTACGCATCTCGCGCATTTGTTCCTTCGACAGGCTGTGCAGATCTTTGCCGTCAAAAATGACCTTGCCTTCCGTCTTCTCCAGCAGGCGAAGAATCGTCCGCCCGATGGTGCTCTTGCCGCAGCCGGATTCGCCAACCAGGCCGAAGGATTCGCCCTTGCGAATCGAGAAGCTGACGTCATCAACGGCTTTTACGTCACCGACTTTACGCTGAAACACGCCGCCGTGGATGGGGAAGTATTTTTTAAGATGATCGACCTCGAGCAGTACTTCACTCATTGTGCTTTCCCCTCCTCTTCATACAGCCAGCAGGCGACTTTATGACCACTAGGGTCTGTACCAAGCGGCGGCTCCTTCTCCACGCAAATATTCATGCAGAACTCGCAGCGGTCATGGAAGTGGCAGTTGTTGCCAAGATCGACCGGATTCGGTACGGAGCCCGGAATGGAGTACAAGCGCTCCTGGCGCTGGTTAATAATCGGCTTAGCCTTCAGCAGACCCTTGGTGTACGGATGCTTCGGATTCTGGAACAGCTCGATCATCGGTGCCTGCTCAATGACCTTGCCGGCATACATAACTACCACGTAGTCTGCCATTTCGGCCACAACACCCAGATCATGCGTAATCAGCATAATGGATGTGTTAAATTTCTTCTTGATATCACGCATCAGATCCAGAATCTGAGCTTGAATCGTCACGTCAAGAGCCGTTGTCGGCTCATCCGCGATGAGAAGCTTCGGATTACAGCTCAGCGCAATCGCGATCATGATCCGCTGTCTCATACCGCCGCTCAGCTCATGCGGATAGGACTCATAGATCTTCTCCGGACGCGGAATGCCGACCAGGTTGATGAGCTCGATGGCACGAGTGCGAGCTTCTTTCTTGCTCACCAGCTCATGCAGCATGATCGGTTCAATGATCTGCTCCCCGATCGTAAGCACGGGATTCAGGGACGTCATCGGCTCCTGAAAGATCATCGCAATCTCGTTCCCGCGAATCTGGCTCATATCACTTTTATTTAATTTCAGAAGGTCTTTGCCTTCGAACAGGATTTCTCCACCCGTTGGCGGTGTATCAATCAGCCGCATCAGTGACATGGCCGTTACACTTTTGCCGCAGCCGGATTCACCGACCACACATACGGTTTCGCCTTCTCGTATCTTGAAGCTGACATCGTCAACGGCTTTGACAGTGCCCGCAGATGTATGAAAATGCGTTTTTAAATTGCGAAATTCTACTAAATCTTTTGCCATGAGCGCATCTCCTACTTCTTCATTTTTGGATCCAGAGCGTCACGGAGACCGTCACCGATCAGGTTGATCGCCACCACGGTAATGAGGATACACATACCGGGCGGAATCCAAAGCCAAGGTCTTTTGCGGAAATCAATCAGGCTGTTGGCAGCCGAGATCATATTTCCCCATGACGGCGTCGGAGGTACCACGCCAATACCCAGGAAGCTGAGCGCCGATTCGGAAATAATGGCCCCCGCGACACCCAGTGTAGCTGTAACGATAATAATCGGAATTGTATTCGGCATCAAATGACGGAAGATCTTCCGGCGGTCCCGCAGACCGAGCGCTTCTGTCGCCTGCATGAATTCCTGCTCCCGCAGGGTCAGAATTTGTCCGCGCACGAGGCGGGCAATCGTCGTCCAGCCCAGAATACCGAGAATCAGCATCAGGAAGTAGATCCGGTCAGCCGGGTCTACCTTCAGGTCAGACAGAATCGCACCCAGGATAATCAGGATCGGGAGCGATGGAAGCGCCATAAAAATATCCGCAAGACGCATGATCACGGTGTCCGCCAGCTTGCGATAGAAGCCAGCCAGTGCGCCCAGTGTAGCGCCGATGAGGATGGAAATCCCCGTCGCTACCAAGCCTACGGTCAGAGAGATTCTGCCTGCCAGCATCAGGCGCAGCAGGATATCCCGGCCCAGCTTGTCTGTACCGAGCCAGTGCTCGGCATTAGGTGCCAGGTTCTTGTTCTTGACGTTATAATCATTCAGCTCATATGGTGAGAACCACGGTCCCACGAAGCTGAACAGAAACATAAACACTAATATCAAAAGTCCAATCACAGCCAAACGATTGCGCGCAAAACGGCGAAACGCAATTCTCCACGGAGAATCCGGCTGCTTTACAGGGACTTGGGTTTTCGTATCAAGAGGTGCAGCCTCCAGGGACAAAATAATCTCCTCCTACTTTAAACGGATTCTTGGGTCTGCGGCGCCATACAATACATCGGAAATCAGGTTTCCGATCAAAGTCAGCACGGCCAAAAAGATGGTGAAGCCCAGCATGAACGGATAGTCACGCACGTTGATGGATTCCAGATAAACCTGGCCAATACCCGGCCATACGAAGACTCTCTCCAGAATAATCGCACCGCCAAACAATGCAGGCAGCTCGAAGCCCATCAGCGTAATTGCAGGCAGCATGGCATTACGCAGCGCATGCTTGAATATCACTGTCCGTTCCTTTAAGCCTTTCGCGCGCGCGGTACGAATGTAGTCCTGACGAATAACCTCCAGCATGCTTGTCCGGAAATAACGGGTCAAGCTTCCTGTACTAAGCATCGTCAATACCAGAACCGGCAGGAAGGCATGCTCAACAACGTCCCAAATATACCCGAAGCCCGTCGCTTTGGAGCCAGCCGTTGTCATTCCGCCGACAGGGAACCAGCCCAGTTCCAGCGAGAACACCTTAATGAGCAGAAGACCGATAAAGAAGGATGGTAGAGACATAAATAAGAAGACTAGCAGCGTTACAATTTTATCAAAAAAGGAGTACTGAAATCTAGCCGAGAACACCCCGGCAAATATAGCCAAGATCCAGCTTAACACCAAGCTGGCAAATGCAATAATGAATGAGTTCCATACATAGTTATCAATTACTTTTGTTACAGGCTGTTTGTGCTGGAGTGAGTCTCCAAAGTTTCCTGTTGCCATGTTTCCGGCCCAGGTGAAATAACGCTCAACCGGCGGCTTATCCAAACCATAAATAGCCCGAAGCTCGGCTTTTTTCTCAGCCGTCATACTCGGACTGTTCTTTGCAGTGATATAGTCGCCTGGCACCATAGCGGATATGGCGAAGACAAGTATGGAAATCCCGATCAGTGTCGGGATCATCTGCAGCAGCCTCCGGATGATATACTGCTTCATAATCTTTCCTCCCGGCATATAAGTGGATATGCTCAGTCCTCGCGGACTGAGCATATCCTTCCTAGATGTTATTATTCAAGTGTTGCTTGGTACAGGCTGTAAGGGAAATCCTTATAAGCGGTAATGTCCAGACCGTTTACACGGCTATTGATCGCCCAGCCATCACGTCTTTGATACAGGAACAGGTTCGGAAGATCCTTGTTCATTTCTTGGTACATTTGCTTGTAGATCTCAGCGCGTGCTTCAGGACCGCCAAGCTCCATTTTACCTTTTTGCATCAGCTCATCCACTGTAGCATTGGAGTATCCAGTATCATTCTGTGCACCGTCTGTAATGTAAACGGTGTTGTCTGGATCTGGAGTCAGTCCCCATGCTGCGAAGAACATTTCAAAGTTGCCTTGGTCTTTCTTATCCATGATGGCGTTGAAGTCCAGCGTTTCCGCTTTGATTTCGATGCCCAGGTCTTGATAGTTTGCAGTCATGATTGGAAGCAGTGCTTCTACAACCGGGTTGTCTGCTGTTGCAGAGAAGTCGATGGTGAATTTCTGTCCGTCTTTCTCCAGCACGCCGTCTGCACCTGCAGCCCAGCCTGCTTCTGCAAGCAATTCTTTCGCTTTTTCCGGATCGAAGTCATAAGTTTCTACGTTCTCATCTGTGAAAGCCCAAGATACGCTGGATTCCGGAATGTTCAGCGGGTTGGCATAAATGCCGTAGATGCTTTCAACGATCTCTGCACGGTTCAGGCCGTACATCAGAGCTTGACGAACCTTTTGGTCTTGGAACTTCTCTACATTGTGGTTAAATGCTACATAGCCGTAACCGTTCGTAGGGAAGATGTTCAGATCCAGGAAGCCCATCATCTTCACTTCTTCTACGTTATCTTCACTTACTGTAATCATGTCCATATCGATTTCACCGGACTGCAGCATTGGAAGCATAGTTTCATCCGTTGTTGTTTTGTAAACCAGGTTCTTGATCTTCGGAGCGCCTTTGAAGTAGTTCTCGTTCGCTTCGAATACAACCTCTTGTCCTGGGGAGAACTTGGTCATGATGTAAGGACCGCTGCCCAGTGGCTTGTCATGCAGGGTTTTCAGGGAATCCATGTCGCCTTTTTTGAAGTCCTTGCCATAGTAGTGCTCAGGAATCAGGGCAACATCACCCAGGTAGTCACGAGTCAACGCTGTAGCTTCTTCTACAGTAACTTCTACAGTCAGATCGTCAATGACTTTAATACCGGAGATTTCAGTAGCATCTCCTTCTTTATATTCCTTGGAGCCCACGATTTTCATAGACATCATGTCGGACTCACCATCGTAAGCTGGATCAAGCATAATTTTCATTGCGAATACATAGTCGTTCACGGTCATTGGCGTGCCATCGGTGTACGTTACACCTGGCTTCAGCTTGAAGGTGTACTTCAGGCCGTCCTCGGACACGTCCACGCTCTCTGCCAGGCTCTCTGTGTAAGTACCGTCACCGGATACTTCGAGGAAAGTGTCAAAGATGGTGTTGACAACGTACTTGTCATACGCCGTTTGCCAGAAGTATGGGTTGAATACCCCTTTTGGAGAAGTCATACCAACGATCAGCGTATCTGTACGATCCGTAGCGGTAGTCGGGTTTGCAGAAGGATCTTCTGCTTCGAAATAACCATAGCTTTCTTCTTCGCCTTCTGAAGGTTCCTCTGTGTTTTCCCCTTCGTTGTTAGCAGGCGCCTCTTGCTGTGTTCCAGTGTCCCCTGACTCTTCAGCACTGTTGCCGCCGGAGCATGCAGCCAATACAGAAACAGCCATCAACAGCATTACCAGCAGCAGCGACATTCTTTTCTTCATGCTTAATCCTCCTTCAAAATAATGGTGCTTATCAATTATCAGGATAATTTGGAAATTACCCATACATAATGACAAAGCGAAAGCTTGACGACGATGGAATCATGACTCCCCTTACAGTTCAGAAAATATACCAATGGTCAATTAGTTGCAACGACATTCACATATCTTCTCTTCTGTAAAATTAATGTTATGATACGTGTAAAATTAGATGACGTCAATCACTTTTTTGAAATTTGATATAAAAAATGTTTCCCAGCGCGACTTTAAGACCTCTTCGATCGGCTTTAAGCTCCATGAATAGCCTTCATAATTTCAGAAATGTCTGCTAATACTTCGCAAATACATCTTCCTTTCATTTCATTTCGGTTTTTTTTGAAGGTTTACGTTAACTAATATAACATAAGGTGCCTGGTAAATTGCTTATTATTTTGACGATGTAAAGAAAGATTAAGCTTTACGTAAAATTCAGGTGTGGATTTTTATCGTTTACGCGGTAAAGGTTCTCTTTTGTATCTGTCGGTGTAACGTTTAATTCATTATTCTGAAAAAAGAAGCCCCAATGCCGCTGGAGCTCCTCCTCATCTGAAGCTGAGTCCTACACCGATTTCACCCATGCTGCCTTTAGGTCCATCTCCTCAATGCACTGCTGATGGTCATGCAAATCATTGGCGATCAGTGGAGTTACCGGATACATGCTCATCGGTGCCTCGTACGTTCTGAGCTGGCGCTGCAGCCGCTGAATGCTGGCGTTCTCCGGCTGCAGCCAGGCCGCGATGCCTTCGCTTGACAGAATCGCCGGCATACGCGGCTCAAACTCGCGGATCGCCACATTCGCATCTGTCATCAGCATGGTGGAGGTGCGGGTCTCCTCGCCCTTCGCGTTTCTCCATACCTCGTACAAGCCGGCTACACCAAAGGGCTCGTGATTCTCAGTCACAACGCGCACCGCATATCTTCGCTTGCCTACCGTTCTCCAGTAGTACAGTCCGTTACAAGCGATGACGCAGCGGCGCTGCTCTACCGTCTTCTTGCTATAGGTGGGGTTGGCATAGACCGTCTGAAGGTCCGCATTAACCGCATCCCTCCCCCAATAGGGCACCAGCCCCCAGCGATACTCATCAAGCACCAGATTACCCAAGTGATCCAGCATCATCACCGGCATGCTCTGCATCGGGCTAATATTATACCGGCTCTTGTAAGGGTAAATGACCCGTCTGATGTCAAAATGATTCTGTATCTCGTCCAGCGACGCGGACATGGAAAAGCGTCTGCACATGATGTTGTCCTCCTTTTTTCCATAGCATTTGGATAAATGAGGAATTCTATGCATGTGCTGTGAATGTCCTTCCTGAGTGGACACTTATGATGCATTCGAAGGTGTGGGTCAGAGACCATGCTCATGGCATGAATGCCAGCATTCAGATTGAGGTTAGTTTAGGAGCATATATAAGAAGGAAAATTTTTGACGGTACTCCTATCTCATCTTTGGGAATCCCCATTCTTCCTTTAATGGAGCCGATTTTCGTCCTCGGACGTCTACTGATTTCTATACTTTGTTTACGATCGCTAAGCATCTGCCAGGGATGCCATGAGTTGCGGCTATGTATAGGGTACTGCCCCGGCGTGACATGGCATGTCCGGTTGTCTACTTGGGATAGACAAGAGAGGAATGGAACCCGGATGGGCGTCTTCAAAAAGAAATAAAAAAACAGCCTGCCGCAATGGCAGACTGTTTCGTTCTGCAGAGTCTATTACTCTGTAGTGTATGGAAGCAATGCGATTTGACGGGAGCGTTTAACCGCAATCGTCAGTGCACGCTGGTATTTCGCGCTAGTTCCAGTCACACGACGTGGCAAAATTTTGCCGCGCTCGCTGATGAACTTCTTGAGGAGATCGATATCTTTATAGTCAATGTGAGTGATCTTGTTCACAGTGAAGAAACATACTTTACGACGCTTGTTGCGGCCGCCACGGCGTGCCGGTCTTTTGTCGTTGTCTCCGCCTTCTCTTTGCTTGAAAGCCATGTGTTGTCAGTCCTTCCTTATTAAAATGGCAAATCATCATCCGAAATATCGATCGGTTTTCCTTCATCGGAAAAAGGATCCTGATTGTTGCGCGAGTAACCTCCACTGTTCCCCCGGTTTCCGCCGCTATTGCTGCTTCCTCCGTTGTAGGTGGATTCCTCACGTTGTCCGCTGCCTCCGCCGCTGTCACGGTTCGATTCCAAGAAACGGACATTATCTGCAATAACTTCAGTCACGTATACACGCTTACCTTCGTTATTCTCGTAATTCCGTACTTGAATGCGTCCTTCTACAGCCGTCAGACGGCCTTTACGCAGATAGTTCGCACAGGTTTCCGCGAGCTGTCTCCAGGTTACTACCGGGATGAAATCCGCTTCGCGTTCCCCGCCTTGTCCAGTAAACGGACGGTCTACGGCAAGCGTAAACTGAGTGACCGCAACCCCTGCTGGTGTATAACGCAGCTCAGGATCCCGGGTTAGCCGGCCGATCAAAATGACACGGTTCAACAATCCAATCCCCTCCTTAGAACGAATTCAATTACAAACCCACGTCTTAGGCTACGTCGTTTGTGATGAGATAACGAATTACTTCGTCAGAAATTTTCATGATACGCTCAAGCTCGGTAACGACTGCAGGCTCTGCAGTAAAGTTAACCAGAACATAAACACCATCACGGAATTTCTTGATCTCATACGCAAGACGGCGCTTACCCATTACATCATGCTTCGTAATTTCTCCGCCGTTGGAGATGATGCCTTGGAATTTTTCGACTGCAGCTTGAACAGCTTCTTGCTCAATGTCAGGACGAATAATGTACATCACTTCGTATTTGCGCATAACTTTCACCTCCTTATGGACTTCGGCCCCCAATCCAGGTTGGGAGCAAGGAGCGAGCGTAAACTCGCACCATAATATAATACCAGAACGGATGATCGAAAAGCAAGGATAATTGCCATTTTAGCATGATTATTTCTGAAGCCTCTGCTCCTTCTCTTGGTCCTATTCCCTTTTTACATAAGATCTTTTCAGGGACTGCCTCTTCTTTCCTGCTATCAGGCTGCCCTTTCCGGGAAATCCTAAAGCGGTAATATTCATATCCTGATTAGGAGGCGATGCATGATGGGTGAACGCAGCAAATTTCGTGGCGGTGACAAAGCGCCTAACAATGGTATCTATATTGAGGTCGGAGAGAATGACCATATCATGGGGATCCAGGACCCCCATCAGATCACGATGAAGGCAGGAGACACCTTCCCGGATGTATCCAATGAAGATCGGGTATGGAAAAACAAACGTCACGTCCAGCCCAAATAATTGCGCTGAGGCACGTATAATCTGCGTCAAACGGGTCACAATATAATCAGGCGGTGCAATGAGAGAGGTGTGGTTCCGTTGGATGATTCAGCCGAATTACGCATAGGATCCAGCTCTGCACTTAAAGCATGCGGAGGGAATTAGCTGAAAGCTTGACCACTGGACAAGTGAAATGCTCTTCACCGAAGTATCGCAGCATGTGTTAGTTCTGATTCGACAACATCACATGCACCGTCTAACCAGCAAGAGAGGCCTGAAAGGGCCTCTCTTTGTTATGCTTAATGTGACTACATGCAAAAATACCTGTGCACTAACGTTCAACGTAGCACGCCTTTTATTTTCACTGTCGTTAAAGAATTCCTTTCCGATTACGGTTATACAAATTATACAAAACAAACGGAACCACCCGCACAAAGGCTGATGATTCCGCAAAGATTAATTTTGGTCTTACCTAGTTATAACCAGGTAGTATAATTAAGCTTCTTCTTCCAAGACTCCGAGTTCTTCAAGTCGTTTTATGACTTCGTGCTCAATGATTTGCTGTATCGTTTCACTTAAACTTAAAGTTGAAATGAGTTGAATATCAATTTTGGTTAAATCTTTGGGGTTAACAATGCCGACCAGTCTCTCTAAACGACTACGAGTAACAGATTGTATCTGGTTGACCATTATAAAACTATCGCGATCAATCATGCCAGGATAGTCTGCTGCACGTATGATGACATCCGAAGATATCGTGATCTTCTGTTCGCCGCTGCTCTCATAAAGAGAAGAAATAGGTATAACTACCACAGTATTTCTTGGGAAAGTACTATCAAACATGACGACAGCTCTATGGTCTCCCCTCAATATCCTGGAAGGACGCCCCGCAAGAGGATGCTCGCCACTAAAATGAACGAAAAACACTTCTCCTCTTTGGAAATTACGATTATCGCTATAGACTGGCAAACGACATTCTCCCCTATAAAAGAATTTAGCCTTCTAGGAGTCGTTCTTGTTGCTGTTTAAACTTAAGACGCTTCTTTTCCTTTTCGTCCCCAGAAATGACTTTACTGAAATCAATCCCCGTTTCTCTTTGGAGTTCACGGAAAGCTTGATTCAAAACAGACTGTTGTCTGTTATTCATGACGAATCGGCTGGACTTTGGTTTCAACTGAATAACCTTACCCATTAAAATCACATCCTTAAGTTAATGGCTCTAATTCATTATAGCATACAAGGGGAGAATCAGGGTGTATTATTCCCCTAACAATGCTTTATTACCCTAGTTGATTATACTTATACAATTTATAACAGTTTATTCACCTAACCAATTAAGAGTCACAAAATTAATGCGCTAGGTCGTACGAGAGCCTGCGTACATATACGTATACCCTTTTTCGGTACTCTTATCTCCGCCGAGTAACGATGTGACTTGCGGATTTGACATCATGCCCTGATGCCCTATACCAGAGGAGCCTATCGACGTACCTAGCCGCGTATCGTACGCTCCTTTAAGTTATTGGCGCGCTTAACTTTAATTACGAAGTCGACCGCCTCTGCAAGCATATATGACGGAGGACCAACGTTAATTATTGGATTGCGCATATTTACCGTCTTACGTCCGTTTTTTTGTCTATAACGCAAAAATACCCCCTACGCGATAATCACGTAGAGAGTATTCCGAAATCATTAAGGCGCGCTTCGCGACGCAATCAGCTAGCGCCTTATCGTATGTAAATCGATCAGCTTACGCCTCACATAACGTACTGTAAACCGCACAACAGCGGGCTGTAACATAAGTGGCGGAAAGGGTGGGATTCGAACCCACGCACGCCTTGCGACGCCTAACTGATTTCGAGTCAGCCCCCTTGGACCTCTTGGGTACCTTTCCACAGCAAGATTTATTGTATCATGGAATGCTTAGCTTGTCAAAGGGTTGGTTGGTGGATCGGCCACCTTGGCGGCGGCGCCAGCACGACGCCGCCGATCCCGCTAACCTACAGCGTTCCCTCGTCAGCAGGCTGTTCCTTGGAGCGCAGCACCTTTTTCATATTTTTCTCAAACTTCAGCCTTGGCACCATTACACTATGCTGACACTTTGTACATTTGATGCGGATATCCATCCCCATCCGTATAACTTCCATCTCATTATTGCCGCAGGGATGCGGCTTCTTCATTTGTACGATATCTCCCAGCTGGAACACCTTCCGCTCCATCTCCAGATCCCCCTTTTTCTTAAACCCCTTCACTTGCTGTTATCTTTAAAAACGCACTATGCCACGCCCCGTCCGTCTTAACCCTCCATCGACTTTAGCTCTCTCACTTCAATCGCTTCCTTGATGGCCTGCAGCATAGCCCGCTCCACTTCTTCCTTACCATTAGGCCGGCACTCCGCTGCAATCCGAACGACATATTCAGCTGTCGTAAGAGATTGAACACCCAGCACCTCAGGCTGACTTCTGATCGCCTCCACCTGCTCTTCAAGACCTGTAAGTGCTAGTTTAATCAAAGCCAGTGTATCCTGCACACTTTTCTCATTCTTGACCGGCAGATCCACTACCGCGAGGGAGTTGGACAAGGAGTAGTTCGTCAGGCTTGTAATCAACCCATTCGGGATCATATAGGTTTCTCCGCCTAAGCCCTTAATCCGTGTTGTACGAAGACCAATCATTTCTACAGTGCCCCGGAACTCTCCGCTCTTGATCACATCGCCGACCGCAAACTGATCTTCAAAAATAATAAAGAATCCCGTAATCACATCTTTAACCAGGCTTTGCGCCCCGAAGCCGATTGCAAGTCCCAGCACTCCCGCACCGGCAAGCAGCGGCCCCAGATCGAAGTTAAACTCTGACAAAATCAGCAGAATCATTACAAAGTTGCACACGACGGACGTAACATTCCGCAGCAGCTCTCCCACGGTGACAAAGCGCCTTGGATTCACACTAATCCGACTCTTCTGCTGATTCTCCAGAAACCGCTGAATCAGCCGGTTGATGACCCCGATAATAAGACGCGTAAGAAGGATAATGACCAGAATCCGTATGGCTCCAAAAGCAATGGCCAGCCATAAATCCGGATCACTCATTTTGTTCCAGAATCGCTCGCCTATACTGAGAGCCTCATCCACCGTCTTCTCTGCTTTCTGCTGAATGGTCAACATTGAAGACTGCACCATTGGCTATCTACCCCTCTGACTTTGAAGTCTTAGATGCTTGAATAGCCTCCATTAGAAAGAGGCTTGAAGATTCCCCTGATCTCAACCTGTTCAGAAACGATGATGGACTGCACTTCCTCCAGCTCCGTCTCCGGAAACTGGATCGAGAGCGCACAGCCCGCTGTTATTTCTTTGGGCGTTGGAAATATGTCCATATCAATGTCCTTATACTCCAGCAGCATTTCTGTACGCAGCGCCTGCTGTGTAGAATCAAACGCAATAATTAATAATCCTTCCATCCTGCATCCCTTCTCTATCCCAATATACCCCTCTATTGAATATTGCAATCTTTCTTTTTTACCCCTATACCAAGTATAAAAACAAGCTGCCATCCATATACTGATACTACCATTTGCAGATGAAAGGAAGATTCCATGAAACGTCCCGTAAACAGCCCGTCCCTTCCGACTACACCTAGCTTGAAATTATCACATAGCGACCCTGAAATCCACCCTGCTCTGATTCATCGTCTGCTCTATCATTTATCAGCCGGGGTGGGCTGCCGTCCCCTGGTAGTTGTATGTATCGGAACGGATCGCTCGACAGGGGACTGTCTCGGACCGCTCGTCGGCACCGCCCTGGCCCGCTATCACAGCAGCATGTTTCATCTGTATGGAACCTTGGATGATCCTGTGCATGCCATGAACCTGCAGGATACACTGAGCATGATCTACAGCACGTACGATAACCCCTATATTATCGGTGTAGACGCATGTTTAGGCCAAACTGCAAGTGTCGGTTCCATCCAGATCAGCGATGGTCCCCTGAAGCCGGGAGCCGGCGTAAATAAAGAATTGCCGCCGGTTGGCGATATCCATATTACAGGTATCGTGAACGTCGGCGGCTTTATGGAGTATTTTGTTCTGCAAAATACAAGATTGAGTCTCGTTATGCGTTTATCCGATATTATCGCGAGCTGCTTGTTCTGTGCAATGAAAGACTGGCATCGCTCTAATCTTCTTGCAGCGCAAGACGGATAGCCTCTTTCTCCTCCGGGGAAAGAGTATGTGACGACTCGCTGTTCTTGACCGGCTTGGCATATACAAAGGAATTGTCCCGATTGTATAACCCTGTCAGCACCAAACCGTCTCCCTTCTTGCTCAGCAGCGCAAGGGAGAAGCTCAGATCGTTGCCGCGTTCACCGAACGCATTGTAACGAACAATACCGGTTCGGGTCTTGATCCCGAGCAGCGCAGTCCCAACGCTTGCCAACTGTTCACGATGCTGCCCCTGCTCTTCCTCGATAGCATCCAATTGAATCTTGAGATTGAGGAGCAGTGACTCCAGGTCCTCTACGCCGCTGCCGGACATCATGGCATTATATTTTTTAGACATGCGGCGTATTTTCAAGCCTTGTACCAACACGATGATCCATAGCAGCAGGATGACCAGAACGGCTCCCGCTGCGACCCAGTGAAGCTGTTCAAGAATCCATTCATTCCATTCAGACATGCTTCTTCATTCCTTCTCCCATCAAAATCTGCGGTCTATGCCAAAATTTCTTTCACAGCCTGGATTAACGTCTGGACATCCTGCCTGCTCGTCCCCATGCCTACACTTGCCCGCACTGCCCCGCTGCGCTCCGTTCCGGCTGCCTGATGTCCCAGCGGGGTGCAATGCAGCCCGGATCTGACGGCAATCTCATATTCCCGATCTAATCGAAAGGCCAGCATCGCCGGGTCCATTCTTTCCGTCACAAAGGATACAATGCCTGTCCGTGGCTTGCCTGCGCCCGGTCCCAGCAGCTCTACGCCCGGGATCGAGCCCAGCCCCTCCAGCATAAGCTGTGACAGCTCCCACTCGTGCCGGTAGACCTTCTCGATCGTCCACGCCCGCACCTGCTCTATACCCGCCTGCAGGCCGGCAAAGCCAGCAGTATTCGGGGTTCCTGCCTCGTAACGGTCAGGCCTCACATCGGGCTGCTCCGGGGCCTCTGACTGCCCTCCTGTGCCTCCATGCCATTGAGGCTCTAGCTCGATCTCCGGAGAGAGATACAGCCCGCCGGTTCCTTGCGGTCCCAGCAGTCCTTTATGCCCGGGGAAAGCCAGCATCCCGATGTTCATTTGCTTCACGTCAATGTCCAGCATGCCAGCACTTTGAGCGGCATCCACCAGCAGCACAGCCCCATGCTTCTCAGCCAAGGCACCCATCTCCGCAACCGGAAGAATGGAACCCAGCAGATTGGAGCTGTGGCTGCAGACGACCAGTGAGGTGTTACTGTGGAAAGCTCGCTCTAGAGCCGATAATTCCAGTTCACCCTCTGGACTGACCGTAACATAGTCCACTTCAACACCTGCCGTACGCTTTAAATACTCCAGCGGCCGCCGCACTGAATTATGCTCCACCATTGTAGCAATGACATGATCTCCCGTCTTCACATATCCCTTTATAGCCAGGTTTAGCGCAGAGGTTGTGTTGGAGGTCAAGATGATGTCATTGGGATTGTTCACTGCAAACAGACTTGCCAGACTCTGGCGGGTCCCAAACAGCACGCGTGAGGCTTGAACGGCCATTTTATGACTGCCCCGCCCTGGATTTGCGCCAGCCTCATCCATCGCTTTCTTCATCGCTTGGATTACCGCCGGTGGCTTCGGCCATGAGGTCGCTGCATGATCTAGATAAATCACGAAGCCCATCCACCTCCTCTTAATTCCAGAGAAAAAGACATCTCGGCTCCTCTCCATTTCAGGAACACCGACATGCCTTTCTCCATCCAGATGTGATATTCCGCTTTCGTTGTTAATTTCCTAACAGCTCCAGCAATCGTTCCAGATCCTGTTTGCTGTAATAGTTAATTTCGATTTTGCCCTTGTCCTTGTTGTGCTTAATTTTCACGGTTGTCTTAAAATGCTCCCTCAGATTTTCTTCCATATGATCGATGAAGGGATCCCGCTTCTTGGTCTTGAGCGCCTTTTCCTTCTCGGAAGCTTTACGGTCTACATTCTGAACCGCTTCCTCCAGCTCTCTGACGCTCCACTCCTGCTGTACACATTGCTTTGCCAATTGATTCACTAGCGCGGGCTCCTTCAAACCGACAATAGCGCGAGCATGGCCCATAGACAGTGTTCCACGTGAAACATATTCCTTCACTTCATCGGGCAGAGATAGCAGCCTTAGAAAGTTGGCGATATGAGAGCGGGATTTACCCACCTTAAGGGACAGCTCCTCTTGCGTTAAGGAGAACTGCTCCATCAATCCCTGATACGCTACCGCAACCTCCATTGCATTCAGGTTCTCCCGTTGAAGATTCTCAATCAGAGCAATCTCCATAACCTGCTGATCACTGAAAGCTCGAACTACAGCTGGAATCGTTGCTTTACCACAATACTGGGAAGCTCTGAAGCGGCGTTCACCGGCAATGATCTCATAGCCCTTCAAAACACTGCGGACTATGATGGGCTGAATGACACCGTGCTGACGAATGGATTCAGCGAGCTCCTGGATTGCCTCATCATTAAACGTTTTTCTGGGCTGATAAGGATTAGCCCGAAGCTGACTGAGCGGGATCTCAACAACCTTGTCATCCTCGTTAATCGACAAGGATGGAATCAGCGCATCCAGCCCTTTTCCCAAACGTTTACTCATAAGAAACCACTTCCTTTGCCAATTCCAGGTATACCTCCGCCCCTTTAGAGCGGGGATCATACGTAATAATCGACTGACCGTGCGACGGGGCTTCACTCAAACGAATATTGCGTGGAATAATGGTCCGGTACACTTTTTCCTGAAAATATTTCTTCACTTCCTCGATGACCTGGATGCCCAGATTCGTTCGTGCATCCAGCATCGTCAACAGAACACCTTCAATTTGCAGCGACGTATTTAAATGCTTCTGGACAAGCCGAACCGTATTTAGCAGCTGGCTTAATCCTTCTAGCGCGTAATATTCACATTGAATCGGAATGATGACGGAATCGGCTGCAGTCAAGGAGTTAATCGTCAGGATCCCCAGCGAGGGTGGGCAATCGATCAGAATATAATCGTACATCGGCTTCACCAGAGACAGAGCCTTCTTGAGGCGAACCTCTCTGGATATCGTCGGAACCAGCTCAATTTCCGCTCCTGCCAGCTGAATGGTCGCCGGTATAATATGTAGTCCCTCTATGTTCGTCGGCTTGATCGCATCCTTCGGATGCACATCATTAATAATGATATCGTAAATACAGTTCTCTACATCCGCTTTATTAATCCCGACACCGCTTGTCGTATTGCCCTGGGGATCAATGTCCACTAGCAGCACCCGCTTGCCGATGGAAGCCAGTCCTGCACCCAGATTTACAGAGGTCGTCGTTTTACCGACTCCTCCCTTTTGGTTTGCTATCGCAATTGTTTTTGACACTTACTTCACCTCAATGTAGGAAGACTCTTCAAATGGGCTGCAGGAGGCCTGATGATCTCCAAATTCCTGCCTTGCTGTCTTGATCCATGCTGTCCTCGCCCGTTCCAGGAGCATGACCGCCAAGCCGTCATACGTCACCGCCGGGCAGGGGTTAGACTCACTCCCCTTGTCCAGGCGGCCTGCCTTCCCAGGGACACACCATTCATGGCTTCTCAAGCTTTTGAATTCGTTATTACGGCCGTTCGCATCTTATCTCTTAGGAATTTGAATCACGATTTCGTAATGATCCTCATGGTCATTCTCTGTCGTTTTGATCGACATACCTGAACCGGACACCATATCAATGGACTGACGGATCGTGTTCAGTGCCAATCGCACGTCCTTGCTGTAGGAAATACGCTTTGATTTCTTCGCCTTCGTCATTTCCTTGTAAAAAGCAATACGGGCCTCCGTCTGCTTCACGTTCAGTTCCTTGCTAATAATCTCTGCCAGCACCTTGATCTGAGTCTCTTCTTGATCTAAGGACAGCAGTGCACGGGCATGGCGCTCTGTAATCTTGCGCTCCATCAATGCATTCTTCACATCTTCAGGCAGCTGAAGAAGACGGATCTTATTAGCAATCGTAGACTGGCTCTTACCCAGGCGCTGCGCCAGACTTTCCTGAGTTAACTGGTGCAGATCAATCAGCTTCTGATAAGCAACCGCTTCCTCAATCGAGGTCAAGCCTTCCCGCTGCAGATTCTCAATCAGGGCAATCGAAGCGGCCTGAGAGTCGTTAAAATCCCGAATGATCGCCGGTATGGTTTCCAGACCCAGCTTCTTCACCGCTCGCCAGCGACGCTCACCAGCAATAATCTCATAGACTCCGTTGCGCATGCGCACGACGATCGGCTGAATTACGCCATGAGTCCGAATCGTCTGAAGCAGCTCATCAATCTTCTCATCATCAAAAATGGTTCTCGGCTGATATGGACTGCTGACCACATCGTTGACTGGTATCTGCTTAACCTCATCCCCCGGAGACCGATCCGCCGTTAAACCAAATAACTTCGAAAATTGTTCTTTCATCCCGTATATAACCACCTAATTTCATGATTGCATGGACAGCTGCCACGTTGCGAAGCGTGTCTGCTCCAGTTGCTTCCTGCGCGGCCTGCCTTGCCTGATATTACTCATGGTTCCACTTGTTGTATGAAATGGTTCAACGATCTATCCTATTAGCTGCGCTACACAGTACAAATTGATCATGAAGCTGTGAATGTCTCACTTGGCACTCTTTAGAACGATCAGCCTCTTCAAGCTCAAAGTCATTCATTCTAATGCACAGAGACATATTCCGCTTTCAATCTACCACTCTATTCTACCACTAATTGTACGATAATCCTATTCTAGAGTCTCCCCTTTTTTTCCTTCATTTCTGTGACAATGCCATCTATTCCATTCACTTAGCGGCACTCCCTCTCTTCCTAACGACCATAAATCAGCAATAAAAAAGAGAATGTTTCACGTGAAACATTCTCTAATAGGAGATGCTATAACAGCGGCGACTTCACTGCCATACCCGGCTTTCGCGGATATTTAGCAGGTGTTGCGGCCATTTTATCAATAATTACAATGTGGCGGGCAGATTCTTCAACCGGCAAGGTGAAGGAGTGCACCTTCTTCAGCTTCCCTCTAAGCTCTTTCAAGCTTCGGGAAGCCTCCTTGACTTCTTCTGCAGGATCGCTGCCCTTCATAGCGGCAAACTGACCGCCAACTCTCGTGAAGGGGAGACAGAATTCGTTGAGAAGGGTCATGCGGGCAACGGCTCGTGCAGTCACAAGATCAAACCCATCGCGGTAAGGCAGCTTCCGAGCAACCTCCTCTGCCCTGCCGTGAATAAGCTCTACCTGCTGCAGACCGAGCTGCTCGGTCACATGCTTCAGAAACTGAATACGCTTGTTGAGCGAATCCACAATCGTCAGCTTGATATGAGGAAAAGCAATTTTAAGTGGAATGCCGGGAAATCCTGCTCCTGAGCCAATATCCGCAAGTGTAGATATCGACTTCACATCCAGATGAAAGGCCAGGCTCAGCGAGTCATAAAAATGCTTCGTGTACACCTGATCCCGTTCTGTAATGCCCGTCAAATTCATCTTCTGATTCCACTCCACCAAAATCCGGTAGTAGCTCTCAAACTGCTCCAGCTGAGCAGCGCTGACTTCAATCCCTTGCTCCTTCAATAGAGAACTGAAATGGTCCTGAATGTCATCCATCATTTAAGCTGTTCCTTTCGCAGCCGTTACCCGGTTATAGTGCTCCAGGTACACCAGCAGAATGGAGATATCTGCCGGGGTAACCCCACTGATCCGCGAGGCCTGGCCGATGGAGATCGGACGAATTTTGTTCAGCTTCTGTCTTGCTTCCATCGCGAGACCATGAATGTCCTCATACTCAATATTTTCCGGAATCTTCTTCTGCTCCATCTTTTGCAGGCGCTCCACATGACCTAGCTGCTTCTCAATATAACCAGCATACTTGATCTGGATTTCTACCTGCTCCTTCATCTCCTCATCCAGTTCTGCCTCCGAGGGGGACAGCTTCTCGACCAGTCCATAGGTTACTTCTGGACGGCGCAAAATGGTGAGTAGCGTGCTTCCATCCTGGATTGGGGCTGAGCCCACAGACTCCAGCAAGGCATTTATTTCCGATGGCTTCACTTTTGCTGCCTTCAGACGCTCGATCTCCTGCTCGACCAGCTCTTTCTTGCGCAGGAAGGCCGCATAGCGGTCTTCGGACACAAGCCCGATCTCATGACCAATTTCCGTCAGACGCAAATCGGCATTGTCATGGCGAAGCAGCAGACGGTATTCTGCCCGTGAGGTCAGCAGGCGATACGGCTCGTTCGTCCCCTTCGTAACCAGGTCATCAATCAGAACGCCGATGTAGCCCTGGGAACGACTCAATACGACCGCTTCCTTACCCTGTACCTTGCGTGCAGCGTTAATGCCTGCCATAATCCCCTGCCCTGCTGCTTCCTCATAGCCGGAGGTGCCATTGATCTGTCCTGCAGTAAACAGACCCGGCAGGCGCTTCGTTTCCAGCGATGGCCACAGCTGAGTCGGCACCATCGCATCGTATTCAATCGCATAGCCATTACGCATCATTTCCACTTTTTCCATCCCCGGGATGGAGCGGAGCACCGCTAACTGCACATCCTCGGGCAGACTCGTAGACAGGCCCTGAACATAGTACTCCTTCGTATTCTTACCTTCCGGCTCCAGGAAAATCTGATGCTTTGGCTTATCGGCAAAACGGACAATTTTATCCTCAATCGATGGACAGTAACGCGGACCCGTGCCCTCAATGACACCGGAGAACATCGGGGCGCGATGCAGGTTATCATTAATAATCTGATGCGTATCCAGTGACGTGTAGGTCAGCCAGCAAGGCAGCTGCTCATTGTCCGAGCCCTTTGTCTCATAAGAGAAGAACTTGGGTGTATCATCCCCAGGTTGGATTTCTGTCTTGGAGAAATCAATCGTATCCTTGTGGACTCGCGGCGGCGTCCCCGTCTTAAAGCGCACCAAGTCAAATCCAAGCTCCCGCAAATGCTCTGCCAGCTTGACCGATGGCTGCTGGTTGTTAGGGCCGCTTTCATACATCAGCTCGCCCATAATGACCTTGCCGCGCAAATAAGTGCCTGTCGTCAGCACGACCGACTTCGCCCGATACTCCGTGCCGGTCTGAGTCACGATGCCGACACACTCCCCATTCTCGACAAGAAGACGGTCCACCATGCCCTGGCGAAGCGTGAGCTTCTCTTCCTTCTCCATCGTCTCTTTCATCGTATGCTGATAAGAGAACTTATCCGCTTGAGCACGCAGCGCATGCACAGCCGGACCTTTACCCGTATTCAGCATCCGCATTTGAATAAAGGTCTTGTCAATATTGCGGCCCATCTCACCGCCTAGAGCGTCGATTTCACGCACCACATGACCTTTCGCCGGTCCGCCAATCGATGGATTACATGGCATAAATGCAACCATATCCAGATTGATCGTTACCATCAACGTATTCACACCCATGCGGGCAGAAGCAAGTGCAGCTTCGACACCGGCATGGCCTGCACCAACGACGATCACGTCATAAGTGCCACCTGCATAACTCATGGTATATCCTCCTCATATTGTTGTACTAACTCACGACACTCAGATCAATCTATATTTAAGGCTGTCATTCTCAGCCCCTAAGTCATGTCATATATCCCAAAATCATGTGGGTTTACAATCATTTTCCCAAACAGAATTGGGAGAAAATCTGGTCGATCAAGGAATCGCCAACCGCTTCACCCAGGATCTCGCCCAGCTGCTCCCAGGCCATCCTTACATCAATTTGGATCATATCAATCGGAATCATCTGATCAGCCGCGTCATAGGCTTCCTGAAGCGATCTTCTCGCCTTCTTCAACAGCGCAATATGACGGACATTGCTAACATAGGTCAGATCGCCGCCTTCAATCTTCCCGCTGAAAAAGAGTCCGGAAATGGCCTCCTCCAGGGAATCAATGCCTTCCTCCGCCTTCACCGACATCGGCACAATCAGCTCATCGGCATAATATCGCCGCACAATATCCAGATCCAGCTGCTGCGGTAAGTCCATTTTATTCAATATCACAATGCATTGTCTACCGCGTATTTGTTCCATCAATGCCAATTCATCTTCGTGCAGCGGCTCACTGGCATTGAGGACGAGCAGAATGAGATCCGCTTCGTTCACAGCATGTCTGGAGCGCTCGACGCCGATCTTCTCCACCACATCCATCGTCTCACGGATTCCGGCTGTATCCAGCAGCTTCAGCGGAATATTGTTAATCGTCACAAACTCCTCAATGACATCGCGCGTAGTGCCCGGTATATCCGTTACGATCGCTTTATTATCCTGGGCGAGTGTGTTCAGCAGAGAGGATTTACCGACGTTGGGGCGTCCCACAATCGCTGTGGTGATGCCTTCGCGCAGAATTTTTCCTTCTTGCGCCGTCTTGAGCAATCTGTCAATCTCATTCATGACGATCCCGCTCTTCTCTTTGATGAACACGGAGGTCAAGGACTCGACATCATGCTCCGGGTAATCAATGTTGACTTCAATATGGGCGAGTGTCTCCACCAGCATATATCGGAGGTCCTGAATCCGGCGGGACAGACTGCCCTCCACCTGTTTGAGCGCCACGGAAAAAGCACGGTCCGACTTCGAACGAATCAGATCGATGACCGCTTCCGCCTGGGACAGATCAATGCGTCCGTTCAGGAACGCCCGCTTCGTAAATTCTCCCGGCTCGGCCAGCCGCACCTCGCGCTGGAGCAGCAGATCCATAACCCGTTTGACGGCGATGACGCCGCCATGAGCGCTGATCTCTACCACATCCTCTGTCGTAAACGACCGGGGAGCACGCATCACAGTAACCAGCACCTCTTCAAGCTTCTCTCCAAGCTCCGGCTCTACAATATGACCGTAGTGAACCGTGTGAGATTCCGCTAAAGACAGCGGGGTTTTGCTCTTAAAAATGTGTTCCACTTCCTGTATAGCTTCAGGTCCGCTGACCCGAATTATAGCAATGCCGCCTTCACCGACTGCCGTCGATATCGCCGCAATTGTATCACTGAGCATGCTGTAAAGCCCCCTGTTCTCTATATCATCATCGGCTAATGGCCGTTATCCTGTCATCTTAAAGCTCTTTGTTCAGCCTGCCTTTGTGTCTTCTTAAAAAAACAATGACCCCTTCACTGGTCAAGGAGTCATTGCGATGGAATCTTCTTTACGACCGCCGGCTGCTAATAACAACACGGCGGTTCGGCTCATCACCCTTGCTGTACGTCTTCACAGCAGCGTGATTCTGCAGTCGTGCATGAATGATCTTGCGCTCTGAAGCCGGCATCGGCTCCAGCGCTACTTCCTTCTTCGTACTGACCGCCTGCTTCGCGAGCCGGTCCGCCAGTCCCTCCAGCGTCTTCTGCCGGCGGGCCCTGAAATTCTCAGCATCCAATACAATTCGCAGATAGCGGTCAGCGTAGCGATTGGCTACAATGTTCGCGAGATACTGTAGCGCGTCCAGCGTTTGGCCGCGACGGCCGATCAGCATGCCGAGATCATCCCCGGAAATGTTCAGGGTCGTTTGATCATGGCCGTGCTCCACGTGCACCGTAATACTCAGCCCCATCGCCTTCGCGGTCTCTATGAGAAAGCTTACTGCCTCCTCAAAGGGATCGTTATCCTTTGCCGCTTCCGGTGAGACTGTTGCTGTCGGCGCGCGGTCTGCAGTTGCCTCTGTTTCAGAAGCATCCGGGACTTCCACAGCTGTTGCTGCTTCATCCTGGGTGGAAGCATATGCCTTATTGTGATCAAGTGAGTCGCCGCGGGCAGGTTCAGCCTGAAGCGTAAGCTCTACCTTCGCTTCCCGGCTGAACCATCCCAGGAATCCTTTGGACGGCTGACTTAAAATTTGAACCGATACCTGATCCCGGCTGGCAGACAGCCGGGCAAGTCCTTGGTTGACAGCATCCTCAACGGTTTTTCCTGTTGCGACGAGTTTATTCATCTTGATTTCTTGGCTCCTTTTTTCCCTTTTTTCCCGTTCCGTGGCCCTTTGCTCTTGTTCTGAACGGAGGAAGTCGTGGCCGCCGCTACATTCGCGGTAAGTACAGTCTTGTCATTGTTGCGGTATAAGAAATAGTTCTGCACGATCGTATACAGATTGCTGTAGAACCAGTACAACGGCAGTGCCGCCGGGAACTGGAACGACATTACGAAGATCAGGATCGGATATACGAACAGCATGAACTGCATCACACCCATCTGAGGAGACGGGTTCATCTTCATCATCATCTTGGTTTGCAGGTACGTTGTTGCAGCAGCCAGCACCGGCAAAATAAACAGCTTGTCCGGTTCGCCAAGCTGCATCCACAAGAATTCATGAGAGCGAAGCGGTCCGTTAAAGTAAATGGATTGATATAACGCGATAAAGATCGGCATCTGCACGATCAGCGGCAGACAGCCCGCCATCGGATTTACCTTGTTCTCCTGGAACAGCTTCATCGTTTCCATTTGAACCTTCTCCGGCTGATCCTTGTACTTCTCCCGAATCTTCATCAGCTCCGGCTGAATAGCCTGCATGGCCTTGGAGCTTCGAACCTGCTTCAGCGTTAACGGCAGGATCAAGGTGCGGACAATCAACACCATCACAAGGACGGAAAAACCGTATTCCCCGTTAAACCAATCGGCAAAGGTGTCGAGACCTAGAGTAAAGTAATACACGACGTTGCTCTGCCAGAAGCCTCCATTCTTCAGGTCGTCAATGCTGCGCATCTGGTCTTGACCAGGAGCACATCCTGACAGCACCGTCATGGACAGCACCAGCAAAGCGGTGAGGAGGATCCATTTCCCTCGTCTTGTCTTTGTTAGCGACACTTCATAACCCCTCTCTTAACCATTCCATTCCAACGTAAATCATACCATATTTATATGCACAAATAAACACAAGCTCACCGCTTCCTAGCCTTTAACAGTGACGATTTGCGCAACACATGCAATACACTTTTCTCCAGCTCCTGATAGGATTTGCCGAGGGCTCCCTTCCGGACAATGAAGATCAGGTCGATCTGCTCTATAATCTCATCCTGATGATGGCGCACAATTTCTTTGACCAGCCGCCTCATCCGGTTGCGGACAACCGCGTTGCCCACCTTTTTGCTGACCGAGATCCCCGCGCGAAACTGCTCAACCTCTTTTTTGCGGGACCAATACACCACAAACTGATGGTTGGCAAAAGATTTACCATGACGATAAACGCGGCTGAAATCGGCCCGGTTCCGTAAACGCAGCTTCTTTTCCATCCGTCTCTCCCGGTCTGCCGGCTCGTAATGAAGGAAATATAATATTCCCTGCCTCCGGCAAGTTTCTACTATATAAAATAGTATCGGCACCGCAACAGCTTTATAAACGGTCCTTCCTCTTTTATAAAGACTGCCACCATGCTCTCAAGAAAAAAAGACCACCGCAGTGGTCTTCAGGGCCCAGCATTAAGCGCTCAGTACTTTTCTGCCTTTCTGGCGGCGGTTAGCCAGTACTTTACGTCCATTCTTGGAGCTCATTCTTTTACGGAAGCCGTGAACTTTGCTGCGCTTGCTTACATTCGGTTTAAAAGTCTGTTTCATGATGGTTGCACCCCCTTACAGGAATCTGATCTTGTCATATTCAAGCATAAACGGTCTTCATTCAAGAGATCGTCGCAATTGAAAACATTCCATACATCTCACAGAAAACACCTTTATATATTTAATCATACTAAATCACTGAAGTCAATGCCCAAAGTAAGCTCGTATCTCTTCGGCTCCAAAAAGTTTTCCACAGCTTCAGCCTCCTTCCGGCAAGGTTTAGAATTATCCCCATGTGGATAATTATTTTTTTCGGAATTAGATGCTATGTCCGGGCTGCGTGGCTGGTTCAAGCCAGTAGCCTGATCCCTTCTACAAGCTATAGACTAGGGTAGTCATTTTAAGTTGGCAGTCTAGGTGAAGGTATCATACGTTCTATATGACCGAACGTATGGACGTTGATGCACGGCAACAGTGATGGCTTGATCCGGCTGCGGCGCCCTTGCTCAAGTTGTGGTAAAATAGGGTATCCCTATTTTTAAAAGAGGAATGGATGGAAGCTCATGAATGTGCAATACCCAGTAAGCTGGCTGCAGGGCGCTTCGCTTGGGGAGAGAATTTCCTGCGAGCTCCGGCTGCAAATCATTAAAGGTGTGCTTTCTCCGGGAGACGTGTTGTCAGAGAACCGGATTGCGGGTCATTTCGGAACGAGCCGTTCTCCTGTGCGGGAAGCGTTCAGAACGCTGTCAGCGGAAGGCCTGATCACGCTGAAGCGGATGGGCGCTGTGGTTCAGGGCATGAGCCAAAAGGATGTCGAGGAGCTGTATGATGTCAGGTACCTGATCGAAAGCTTTGTGCAGAGCCGGATGCTGATGAACGGTCACACCGTATGGATGGATCAGCTTCAGCATATCTTAGACCGGATGGAGCTAGCCGCGAGGCACCGCGATCCCGTGGAATTTTCCTTTCAGGATATAGCATTTCATGAGATGGTGGTTCTAGAGGCGAAGCATCAGCGGATGCTGCATTTATGGAAAAGCATTCGGCCCATCATCATGACGGTGATGCTCATTACAACCGAGCGGATTTTTCAGGAAGGCGGCACACGGCTTGAAGCCGTGCTGCACAAGCATCGACTTTTACTGGACTCGCTGAAATCCCGCGATGAGGCCCGGCTGCAGGCTGCGGTGAAGGAATATTTTGAAGATTCACGCCGTACCCTCCATCAAAGCTTTCCCGGCTAGGTTGCAACAGGCGTTCCCTCAAGCAGAATGCTGTTCATCAGTCTCTACACTGCTAATCAGGTTGTCGACAAGTATACATAGGATTAAACTCTACTAAACATTCAGTAAAGGAAGGTAATAAATCTGTGAAATCACAATATATGATCGGCGTAGATATCGGAACGACCAGCACGAAAGCGGTACTCTTTAAGGAAAATGGTGATTTTGTCGCCAAGGCCGGTGAAGAATATCCCCTGCTCACACCGACTCCTTCAATTGCTGAACAGGAGCCGGAGCAGATTTTTCAGGCGGTTATTGCTTCCGTGAAGGACGTCATGCTGCAGGGCGGCATTGATGCTTCAGAGGTTATGTTCGTCAGCTTCAGCTCCGCTATGCACAGTGTAATCGCGATGGACAAGGACGGGAAAGCGTTAACCCGTTGTATTACCTGGGCGGACAACCGGAGTTCGGACTGGGCAAGTCGCCTGAAGAAGGAGATGAACGGCCATGAGCTGTATCTCCGAACCGGCACGCCCATCCATCCCATGTCTCCCATCACCAAGCTGATGTGGCTGAGCCAGGATGAGAAAGAAATTTTTGAGCGGACGGAGAAATTTATTTCGATTAAGGAATATATTTTTTACAAGCTGTTTGGAAAATATGTCGTCGATCACTCTATTGCATCCGCTACGGGGATGATGAATCTATATTCATTACGCTGGGATCAGGAAGCGCTGCGCATTGCTGGCATTCAGGAGTCACAGCTCTCAGAGCTCGTACCGACGACACATGTCATGCAGGGACTGAATGCCGGCTATGCCGCAGCCATGCTGCTCTCCCCCTCTACCTCTTTTGTAGTGGGAGCGAGCGATGGTGTGCTGTCCAATCTGGGCGTCGATGCGATCAAGCCTGGCGTTGTAGCCGCCACGATCGGCACAAGCGGGGCAATTCGTACCGTGGTGGATCAGCCGATGACCGATCCCAAGGGGCGTATTTTCTGCTATGCGCTCACCGAAGACAAATGGGTGATCGGCGGACCGGTGAACAATGGCGGGATGATCTTCCGCTGGGTGCGTGATCAGCTGGCTGCTTCGGAGATTGAAACGGCCAAACGGATGGGCATCAGCGCCTATGATGTTCTGACCAAAATCGCGGAGCGGGTGCCGCCAGGCAGCAATGGACTGCTGTTTCACCCCTTCCTCACCGGAGAACGGGCCCCGCTGTGGGATCCTAACGCCCGCGGTTCCTTTTTCGGCCTGACGCTGAATCATCAGAAGGAGCATATGATCCGCTCCGTATTAGAGGGCGTCATCTTTAATATGTACACCGTCCTGCTAGCCATGGAGGAACAGGTCGGTCGCCCGTCCATCATTCATGCGACCGGCGGCTTTGCCCGCTCCCCCATCTGGAGGCAGATGATGGCCGATATTTTTGATCAGCAGGTGATCGTGCCGGAAAGCTATGAAAGCTCCTGTCTCGGAGCCGTCGTGCTGGGCCTGTACGCCACCGGCCGCAGCAGCAGCCTCGACATCGTAAGCCAGATGGTTGGCGGCACCTTTGAGCATCGCCCGGTAGAAGAGAACGCCGCTGTCTATAAGAAGCTGCTTCCGATTTTCATCCGTATTTCACGCAAGCTGGAAGAGGATTATGAGGCCATTGCGGAGTTTCAGCGCAGCCAGGAGCAAGCCGGCTTCTAATATTTCAAGATTCCCCTGCTTTTCATCCAAAAGCGGCGGCCGCACTTCGGTGCGGCCGCCGCTTTTTTTGCTCCCATCATAAACGCTTCTCTCAAACCATAATCCTCAGTTACCCACAGGCACTCACACGACTCCATTCATCCACAGGACGACATGATCCCCATTTCCTCCTCTTTGTTCCGGACAAGCTGTGTACAAATTTTATCGCTCTTCCTCAAAAGATGTCGAAAGCTGAACAGCTTATAAACAATATGTAGTGGTGTGAATAATAATTATGCACAACGTCTTGAATTTGTGGATAAATTCCTTCCATGCATTGAAAACAGGGCGCTCTTTTGCTATGATGATATTACTTTTGGATGTGAATATGTGAATGTACCCATCATATTATTAACAGGCTGTGGATAAAGTTGTGAACAATTTCAATTTATCCATCTT
Source organism: Paenibacillus sp. JSM ZJ436 (assembly GCF_044383795.1). Lineage (NCBI taxonomy): Bacteria > Bacillati > Bacillota > Bacilli > Caryophanales > Paenibacillaceae > Paenibacillus > Paenibacillus sp. JSM ZJ436. The sequence continues at coordinate 11,917 of NZ_JBISEO010000017.1, read as the reverse complement.
TTTTTGTTTTTATAAAGGTCTAGCTCTGGGGATAAATCTACATCATTCATTTTCTTTCGACAATTGTACTGTGGCGCCTGGCGCCGGATTTGGAGATTTAAAGGAGTGACGGTTTTGGAAAGCCATACTTCCGAACTATGGCAGCAAATCTTATCGATCATACAAACCAAGCTGAGCAAGCCGAGCTTTGACACTTGGTTTAAAGCCACCAAAGCAATGACGCTGAACGATCACTCCGTCATCATCTCCGCCCCAACCACCTTTGCGGTGGAATGGCTGGAAAGCAGATACACCAAGCTGGTCAGCACAACGGTGTATGAAGTGCTGGGCAAGGAGGTGGATGTACGCTTTGTGATTGAGGAGGTCAAGTCGGCGGAGCCTGCACCACAGCAGCCGGCACCGGCTATGCAGGTGTCCAGCGATGAGATCCAGTCGCATATGCTGAACCAGAAATACACGTTTGATACCTTTGTCATCGGCTCGGGGAACCGTTTTGCCCATGCTGCCTCACTGGCTGTCGCGGAAGCGCCGGCGAAGGCGTACAATCCTCTTTTTCTATACGGGGGAGTAGGGCTGGGGAAGACCCATCTGATGCATGCGATCGGACATTATATTCTGGAGCACAATCCAAGCAGTAAGGTGGTATACATCTCCTCCGAGAAGTTTACCAACGAGTTCATCAACTCCATCCGGGACAACCGGGCGGAGAGCTTCCGCAACAAATACCGCAACGTCGATATTTTGCTTATTGACGATATTCAGTTTCTGGCGGGGAAGGAATCGACCCAGGAGGAATTTTTCCATACGTTTAACGCGCTGCATGAGGAACGGAAGCAGATTATTATTTCCAGTGACCGGCCGCCGAAGGAAATTCCGACACTGGAGGAACGGCTGCGCTCCCGCTTCGAATGGGGACTGATTACCGACATTCAGCCGCCGGATCTGGAGACCCGGATCGCCATCCTCCGCAAGAAGGCCAAGGCCGAGAACCTGGACATTCCGAATGAGGCGATGATGTACATTGCCAATCAGATTGATACGAACATCCGCGAGCTGGAAGGCGCGCTTATTCGCGTGGTTGCCTATTCCTCTCTGACGAATCAGGATGTCACGACCCATCTGGCTGCCGAAGCGCTGAAGGACATCATTCCTTCGAGCCGTCCTAGAATCATCACGATTCAGGACATCCAGCAGAAGGTTGGCGAGTACTATAATTTAAGGCTTGAGGATTTCAAGGCCCGCAAGAGAACTAAGGCTGTCGCATTTCCGCGGCAAATTGCCATGTACTTGTCCCGCGAGCTGACGGATTACTCCCTGCCCAAGATCGGAGAGGCTTTTGGCGGACGTGATCATACTACCGTCATCCATGCTCATGAGAAGATCACGCAGTCGATCAAGGCCGACCAGGAGCTCTTTAAAGTTATCAACAACATTACAGAGAAAATCAAAAACCCTACCTGAACAAGTCCAAAGCCTATGCACACTCTGTACACATGTGGATAGGCTTAATTTTATGGGGTTTATCGAGCTTATCCACATATTCAGTGCCCCTACTACTAATACTATTAATTAATAAAGATATATCCATAGAGAAGACGATGCTTTCCGGCAATGCTTAATCATCCGTGCTTCTTCAAATTGCTCAAGGAGTGAAACTATGAAAATCAGTATCCTCAAATCATTTTTGAACGAATCCATTCAACATGTATCCAAAGCCATTTCCAGCCGTACGACGATTCCGATTCTGAGCGGGATTAAGCTGGATGTGAACCGCCAGGGGGTTACCTTAACCGCGAGCGATACGGATATATCGATTCAATCCTTTATCCCGGCTGAGGATGAGAAGCAGACCATTGTGCAGGTGGACCAGCCCGGCAGTGTCGTGCTGCCTGCTAAATTTTTCGTGGAGATTATTAAGAAGCTGCCTTCTTCCGAGGTGCAGATGGAGGTTAAAGAGAACTTCCAGACCTTTATCTCTGCAGGTGCTACCGAAATTCAGATGGTTGGCCTGGACCCTGAAGAATTCCCGGTACTGCCAAGCATTGATGACAGCCAAAGTGTCTCTGTCCCTGGCGATCTGCTCAAAAATATGATCAAGCAGACCGTCTTCTCCATTTCCACACACGAGACGACACCGATTCTAACCGGCGTGCTCTGGAATTTGTCAGAGGGGGAGCTGAAGTTTACGGCAACGGACCGTCACCGCCTGGCTACCCGCTCTGCCAAGCTGGATGGCGTTGAGGAGATGAAATTGAACAATATCGTTATTGCAGGCAAAACGCTGAATGAGCTGAGCAAAATCGTGCCAGACCAGAACACCCTCGTTGATATTGTCGTTGCTGACAATCAGGTGCTGTTCAAAATCGATCGCGTGCTCTTTTACTCGCGTATTTTGGACGGGATTTACCCGGACACTACTAGAATTATTCCGACTACGCACAAAACAGAACTCATTCTTGACACCAAAAAGCTGAGCGAATCCATTGACCGTGCTTATTTGCTGTCCAAAGAGGAGAAAACAAATATTGTGCGCATGCAGACGATGGAGCATGGAGGCATTGAAATTTCATCGAGCTCCTCCGAGCTGGGGAAGGTTCGTGAAGAGCTAGAGCTGGCAGAATTCAAGGGCGAGCCTTTGAAAATCTCATTCAACTCCAAATATATGCTGGACGTGCTGAAGGTCGTTGAGAGCGAGCAGCTGATGATTGCCTTTACCGGTGTGATGAGCCCGATTATTCTGAAGCCTCTGGATGACAGCCGCAGCATGTATATCATCCTGCCGTACCGCACAACCAACTAAAAAGTTATCCCCAGATCAGCGGGACCGAAAGGATCAGACATGAAATTAATAACTATCCACAGTGAATATATTAAGCTGGATACATTTTTGAAGCTGGCGGATTGTGTATCCACAGGCGGCATGGCCAAGGCTCTTTTGCATGAGGGCATGGTGAAGGTAAACGGAGAGAGCGAGGAGCGCCGAGGGCGGAAGCTGTATCCGGGAGATCAGGTCGAGGTGGAGGATTGCGGAAGCTTCCAGGTCGCTGCACAATAAGAGGGAAGCTGCTAAACACCTAAATGCGGCGACAACAATAGGGAGTGAATCCGCTTGTTTGTGAAAAACATCCGTTTACAGCACTATCGCAACTATGAGCACCTGCATCTGGATTCCTTCGGAGACGTTAATTTAATCATCGGTCAAAATGCACAGGGCAAAACCAATCTGGTGGAAGCCCTGTTCGTTCTTGCCCTGAGCAAAAGCCACCGCACCTCCAAGGATAAGGAGCTGATCGCTTTTGATCAGAGCCATGCCCATATGGCCGCCGAGGTGGAGAAGAAATACGGCAGCCTGAAGCTGGAGCTGTCGCTTTCCACACAGGGGAAGAAGGCACGCATTAACGGGCTGGAGCAGCGGAAGCTGAGCGACTTTATCGGAACGCTGAATGTGGTTATGTTCGCTCCGGAGGATCTCGAAATTGTAAAAGGTACACCCGGCATCCGCCGCCGGTTTCTCGATATGGAGATCGGGCAGGTAACGCCAAGCTATCTGTTTCATCTGCAGCAATATCAGAAGGTGCTGCTGCAGCGCAACAATCTGCTGAAGAGCTTATGGGGGAAGGATGCCTCCCAGCAGGGGATGCTGGATATTTGGAATGCCCAGCTTGTTGAGCACGGTGTTAAAATTGTAAAGAAGAGGAAACAATTTATAAAAAAGCTGCAAAAGTGGGCGGAAAGCATCCATCAGGGGATTACGAACGGCCTGGAGGAGCTGCAGCTGCTATACCTGCCTTCGTTCTCCAATACGGAGGAAGAAGATGAAGCTGTCTTATTTGAGGCGTTTATGATAAAATTATCACAAGTGAAAGATCAGGAAATCAGACGCGGCATGACGCTGGCCGGTCCTCATCGAGACGACCTGGCCTTTTATATAAACGGCAAGGAAGTGCAGACGTATGGATCCCAGGGTCAGCAGCGGACAACCGCGCTGTCCCTTAAACTCGCGGAAATCGAGCTTATTCAGGAGGAGATCGGAGAGTATCCGGTGCTGCTGCTGGATGATGTGCTGTCGGAGCTGGATCCGTACCGTCAGACTCAGCTGATTGAAACCTTTCAAAGCAAAGTACAAACGTTCATAACGGCGACAGGCGTAGAGAGCCTCAATACTGATAAATTAAAGGATGCCCGTATTTATACGGTTCACAGTGGTCAGGTGGACCTTTAAGGAGTGAATTTCAATCTATATTCATTTGGGTGGCGAGAAGATTATCCGATCCTCCGAGCTGGTTGGCATCTTTGATGTTTCGATTGAGAAGTCCTCAAAGGTCTCCAAGCAGTTCATTACGCATGCCAAGCAAAACAAGGTGGTTGAGTTTATCGGCGAAGAGGATCCTAAATCCATTGTCGTGACCAAGGGCATCGTTTACTATTCTCCAATTTCCTCGGCTACGCTCAAGAAACGAGCAAACTTATTTATTGCGAACGCTTAACGATCGCTACTGGCTTAACAATCTGTAAAAGTAGGTGAAGGCATGTCTATGAATCAACCGGCTTATGATGAGAATCAGATTCAGGTGCTGGAAGGCTTGGAGGCCGTCCGCAAACGTCCGGGGATGTATATCGGATCCACCAGTGAGAAGGGGCTGCACCACCTGGTCTGGGAAGTGGTGGATAACAGCATTGATGAAGCGATGGCCGGCATCTGTGATGAGATCGAGGTTATCGTCCATAAGGATAACAGTATTACGGTCATTGATAACGGTCGCGGTATTCCGGTCGGTGAGAATGCCAAGCTGAAGAAATCCACGCTGGAGGTCGTCATGACAGTGCTCCATGCCGGGGGTAAATTCGGCGGCGGCGGCTACAAGGTGTCTGGCGGTCTGCACGGCGTCGGCGTCTCGGTCGTGAACGCCTTGTCGAGCAAGGTGGTCGTTAAGGTTAAACGCGATGGCCACGTGTATCAGCAGGAATACCATCGGGGTGTTCCGCAATATGATATTCAGGTGATCGGGGACAGTGATGAGCATGGCACCACCGTGACCTTCCTGCCGGATCCAGAGATTTTTACAGAAACGACAGAATACAATTACCAAACGCTGTTGACTCGCATCCGCGAGCTGGCCTTCCTGAACAAGGGCATTGCCCTTTCCTTGATGGATGAGCGCACGGGAGTCAGCAACCGGTTCAAATATGACGGCGGCATCATTGAGTACGTGAAATTTCTGAATGAGAACAAGCAGGCGCTGCATGAGGAGCCGATTTATGTAGAGGGCTCCCGCGACAATATTCAGGTTGAGGTGTCCCTGCAGTACAATGACAGCTACACCGAGAATATTTACTCCTTCGCCAACAACATCAACACGCATGAGGGCGGAACCCATGAATCTGGCTTCAAGAGCGCCCTCACCCGGATTATTAATGATTATGCCCGTAAAGCCGGCCTGATCAAGGACAACAGCGGCAATCTGACCGGAGACGATGTGCGTGAAGGCTTAACCGCGATTATCTCGGTCAAGATTCCGGAGCCGCAGTTTGAAGGCCAGACGAAGACGAAGCTGGGCAACAGTGAGGCGCGTGGCATCGTGGAATCCCTCTTCTCAGAGAAGCTGCAGGAATTCCTGCAGGAGAACCCGTCGGTATCCCGGCGGATCCTGGATAAAGCGCTGCAGGCCTCGCGAGCTCGTGAAGCAGCCCGTAAAGCGCGGGAGATGACGCGCCGCAAGAGCGCTCTGGAAGTCAGTGCATTGCCGGGCAAGCTGGCCGACTGCTCCTCCAAGGATGCTTCGATCAGTGAGCTGTACATCGTCGAAGGCGACTCCGCCGGCGGATCTGCCAAGCAGGGCAGAGACCGCCATTTCCAGGCTATTTTGCCGCTGCGGGGGAAGATTCTGAACGTCGAAAAGGCGAGGCTGGACCGTATCTTGTCCAATACCGAGATCCGGGCGATTATTACGGCACTTGGTACCGGCATTGGCGATGATTTCGACCTGGATAAAGCTCGTTACCACAAGATCATTATCATGACGGATGCTGACGTAGATGGAGCTCATATCCGTACTCTGCTGCTGACATTCTTCTACCGGTACATGCGCAAGATTGTCGAAGCGGGCTTCGTGTATATCGCACAGCCGCCGCTGTTTAAGGTGGAGCGCAACAAGGTGGTCCGTTATGCGGGCACGGAGCGGGAGCGGGATGAAATCATCGCCGGCTTCGGAGAGAACGCCAAGTTCAACGTTCAGCGCTATAAAGGTCTTGGTGAGATGAACGCAGCGCAGCTGTGGGAGACGACGATGGACCCTGAGAGCCGCACGATGCTTCAGGTTACGATTGAGGATGCCATTCTTGCGGACAGCATTTTTGATACCCTCATGGGGGATAATGTTGAGCCGCGGCGGGACTTCATTCAGGAGCATGCCAAATCTGTGCGTAACCTGGATATCTAGATATATGGTGTAATGAGCAAAGCGTGCCCTATCCGAAACGGAAAGCGGCACGCTTTTTTTGCGGCTTTAGAGCTTGCGGCGCCCGTAGGCAAGCGCGTATTTTTTGACCTTGCGGTAGATGGCTGGATTTTTAAAAAACTTCTTGAAAGGGAATAGCGCCGGCTTGGTGTTGACCTCCAAAATCCAAATGTGAAAGCGCTCGTCGATGGCGATGTCCAGCCCAATCTCCTTCAGATTGCGGTATTTCTTCTGTAGCTGCCCTGCAACCTGAACGCCCAGATCCTTCAGCTTACGGCGAAGCTGCTCGGCCTCCTCGGGATTCATATGGTCTTTCATCAGGCTTCTGAAGTGGGCGGTCGTGCCTCCGCTGTGATGGTTCGTGATGATTTTCTGGTGCGCGGCAACCCGGCCGATCATTCCGGTGCTTTCCCAGCTGCCGGATGGCGTTTGCTGCGTGAGCACCCGAAGATCGAAGGGACTTCCGTTCTTTTTCAGGAGTGTAATGCCCTTCTGAATGATATATTCCTTGCCTCCGCACAGATGGACTACAGCCCGGTGCAGTGCGTCGAGCTCTTTATACACTTCTGTTTTGGTTTCATAGCGAAGAAGGTAGTGAACGGCATTTGCGCTGGTATGCTCTTCAAGTAGGCCTGAAGCTTTTTCAACACACATGACGCCATTACCGTATGTCCCCTGATCTGGCTTGATATATACAAGGATGTGGGCGTCGAGCATATGCTGCAGCTCGTTGTAAGAGTAGATAGCCGTGTCCGGTACGTAGGAGGCCAGGCTTTTGTTAAGAAGCAGGATTTTTGTTTTGGCCCATTTGCTGGAAACGCGTTGTACAGTCAACCTTGCTCATTCCTTTCCGGTTTCATTGGGGTCAGGTCTCTTGAAAAGTCAGGACAAGGACTGCAAACAATGGTATAATATAAAGATGCGAAGATTTGCATTTCTTTTCGAAGAATTATTCAAATCCCTTGCTTTGCAGTGTATGTGAAGATGGATGCAGAAGGCAGGGCGTATCCCTAGCCTGAAGCCAAAATTACAGTTTTCATAGGCCGGAGTGCGTTGACGTTTAATTGTACTCTTTTTGTGAAAGTAATATAATTATGGGTATATGCAGACGTTTTCACGGTTACTTTTCTGCTTTTTTCACATAGATGAGGGCATGGTTGATAGGAAAATGAAGGAGGCCCAGCATGGCGGAAGAAAATTTCTCCCAAATTAAAGATCGTGACATCGGTACGGAAATGCGTGAATCCTTTATGGATTACGCGATGAGTATCATTGTCAGCCGGGCTCTGCCAGACGTGCGTGACGGACTGAAGCCGGTACACCGCCGTATTTTGTACGCGATGTCCGAGCTTGGCATGGCGCCCGATAAACCCTATAAGAAGTCCGCAAGAATTGTCGGTGAGGTCATTGGTAAGTATCATCCGCACGGTGATTCTGCGGTCTATGAATCCATGGTACGGATGGCTCAGGACTTCTCCATGCGCTATATGCTGGTCGACGGCCACGGTAACTTTGGCTCCATTGACGGAGATATGGCGGCTGCAATGCGTTATACCGAAGCCCGTCTGTCCAAGCTGGCAATGGAAATGCTGCGGGATATTAATAAAGAAACGATTGATTTTGCACCAAACTATGACGGAGAAGAACATGAACCGGTTGTGCTGCCGGCCCGCTATCCGAATCTGCTGGTCAACGGCGTATCGGGGATCGCGGTCGGAATGGCTACCAATATTCCACCGCATAATCTGGGTGAAGTCATCGACGGCGTTCAGGCACTGATCAAGAATCCGGACCTTACGCCGCTGGAGCTAATGGATTACATTCAGGGGCCGGATTTCCCAACCTCCGGTTATATCGTAGGGCGCGCCGGCATTCGCCAGGCTTACCAGACCGGCCGGGGCTCAGTGACGATGCGCGCGAAGGCTACCATTGAGGAGAACAACCACAAGGCCCGGATCGTGGTGCATGAGATTCCTTATCAGGTGAATAAGGCGCGGCTGGTGGAGAAGATTGCAGAGCTGGTGCGCGAGAAGCGGATTGACGGCATTACAGATCTGCGCGATGAGTCCGACCGTAACGGGATGCGTATTGTGATCGAGCTCAGACGCGATGTGAATCCTAACGTGGTGCTGAATAACTTGTATAAGCATACTGCGATGCAGTCTAATTTCGGTATCAACATGCTCGCGATCGTGAACAATGAGCCGAAGATCCTGAACCTGCGCGATGTGCTGCACCATTACCTGGATCATCAGGTGATCGTTATTCGCCGGCGTACAGAATTTGAATTAAGAAAAGCAGAAGCACGAGCTCATATTCTCGAAGGTCTCCGTATTGCGCTGGATCATCTGGATGAGGTTATTGCTTTAATCCGGGCTTCACAGACCACAGAGGCGGCACGCGAGGGCTTGATGGAGCGCTTTGGGCTTAGCCATGAGCAGTCTCAGGCCATCCTGGATATGCGTCTGCAGCGCCTGACAGGTCTCGAGCGTGAGAAGATCGAGAATGAATACCAGGAGCTGTTGACCAAGATTGCCGAGCTGAAAGAAATTTTGGCTAATGAATCTCTTGTGCTGCAGATCATCAGCGATGAGCTGGAAGAGATCAAGTCACGCTTTAATGATGACCGTCGCACAGAGATTATTGTGGGCGAGGATAGCATTTTGGATGAGGACCTGATTCCACGCGAAGAGGTTATCATTACGATCAGCCATACTGGCTATATCAAGCGTCTGCCTGCCAACACCTATCGGAGTCAGAAGCGCGGCGGCAAGGGCGTGGTCGGTATGGGGACGAAGAGCGAGGATTTCGTGGAGCACCTGTTCGGTACCAATTCGCACCACTATCTCATGTTCTTCACGGATAAGGGCAAGGCGTACCGCCTGAAGGCGTATGAGATTCCGGAGCTGAGCCGGACTGCACGCGGAACCCCGATCATCAACCTGATCCAGATTGAACAGGGAGAGACCATTAACGCTGTTATTCCGGTAGAGAGCTTTGAGAACAATGACTATCTGTTCTTTGCCACCCGTGAAGGTATCGTGAAAAAAACACCGCTCGAGGATTATGTGAACATCCGTAAGGGCGGATTGATCGCCATTAATCTGCGGGAAGAGGACTCTCTGATCGATGTGAAGCTGACTGACGGCCAGCAGGAGATCATTATGGGTACCGCACACGGGATGTCTATCCGCTTCGGAGAGAGTGACGTCAGATCCATGGGACGGAGTGCAACCGGAGTCAAGGGCATTACGCTGGGCGACGGGGATTCTGTCATCGGCATGGATGTGGTGGACAAGGAGCTGGATATCCTGATCGTTACGAGCAAGGGCTACGGCAAACGTACACCGGTCTCAGACTATCGTTCCCAGACCCGCGGCGGACGCGGCATCAAGACGATTAATGTAACGGAGAAGAACGGTCCTGTTGTCAGCCTGAAGGTCGTGAAATCGGAAGAGGACCTGATGGTGATTACCGCTAGCGGAACGATTATCCGTACAAGCATGGAGGGCATCTCTACCATGGGCAGATACACCCAAGGCGTCCGCTTGATTAACATTCGCGAGGATGACCATGTGGCGACCGTCTGCCGTGTAGATAAGAGCGAGGAGCCTGCTGAGGATGAGGATGAAGATGCTCCATTTGAAGGAGACGAGCCTTCGACTGAGCAGGATATGTAGGCAGCAAGAGAGGGGCATGGGTGCTGGAAGCATCCATGCTTTCTTTTTTTTACGTGAGATAAGCCTTGTGCAGATGGATCAGGTAGTAATATACTATGGATAAATAAGTAAAAATTTGTATACCAAGCGCAAGGAATCCGTTGACAGAACAGGTGGAGAGGTTTAATCATGACGATCAAATCCGTTAGTGATTTAAAAGCCGGAGTCAAATTAACCCAGGATGTACATACGCCTTTGGGCGGCCTTTTGATGCAGAAGGGGAAGATTTTGCTGCCCCGGGATCTGGACGTTCTCAAAGCATTTATGGTGCAGCAGGTCGATATTGAAGGTGCCGAGGGGGATGGCAACAAGATTCCGGCCGTAAAGACAGCAGGACAGAAGCCTTCGCTGCTGTTTGCTGACCCCGATGTGAGTCCAGAAGCCCAAGAGCAGTCCTTCAAGAAGGATCTGCCCCTGCATGAAGAATACGATAGAATGCTGACGCTGGTGAAATCCTGCTATCAATCCGCCATTGCTGGCGAGCTGCGCATCTATGAGGTCCGAAAGCAGATGGAGCATCTGATGGAGCACCAAAAAGAGTATGATGTTCTCAAATTTGCTCCACGCATGACCAATCGTAATGATTATCGATACCATAATGCGGTTCTGTGTGCGCTGTCTTCGTACAAGCTCGCCCAATGGCTGGGCCTCCCGTCGAAGGACTGGATTCAGGTCGCCTTTGCAGGACTGCTGCATGATATCGGAAACGTAAGGATTGATCCTCTGCTGCTGAACAAGCCGAACCGCCTTACCGGGGAAGAGAATGAGGAGATGCGCCGGCATACCACGTACGGCTATCAGATCCTCAAGAATGTAGCCGCTATTAATGAGGGCGTACGTCTTGCCGCGCTTCAGCACCATGAGAAAGTGGACGGTTCTGGCTATCCTCTGAAGCTGGACGGAAGCAAGATTCATATCTATTCCAAGATTGTGGCCGTGACTGACATTTTCCACGCGATGACGCTGGACAAGTTCTATGGCAGCGCGCAGTCCCCATACCTGGTCCTGGAGCAGATTCAGCTGGAGGCATTCGGCAAGCTGGATCCCGTCATTGTACAGACCTTTATTCAAAAGGTAACTGCACTGCATCATGGAACCAAGGTTAAGCTCAGCTCGCAAAAGGTAGGAGAGATTGTATTTACAGACAGCCAGCACCCCACACGTCCAATGGTATCTATTGAGGGACAGATCATAAATTTGATGCAGCAAAGGCAGCTCCATATTGAGGAAGTTATTTCCTGAGCTAACTAGGTTGACTCTAGCCGTGATGCTGTGATATATTATTTCTTGTCGCTTCGAGCGATGATGTTAATCACAGCATCCATCAAATTTAAAAAGCCTCAAAAAAGTGCTTGCTAAGTTGGTTGGAACGTGATATACTATAAAAGTTGCTGAGACGAGAGGTTGTCGGAGCGACAGAAACAGAATTGATCTTTGAAAACTGAACAACGAGTGAGTTAAAGCGATCTTGCCTTCGGGTGAGATCAACAATGAGATTTTATAATCTCGTCAGTTTTGAAATGAGCAATTGAACTCAACTTTCATGGAGAGTTTGATCCTGGCTCAGGACGAACGCTGGCGGCGTGCCTAATACATGCAAGTCGAGCGGAGTTGATGGAGTGCTTGCACTCCTGATGCTTAGCGGCGGACGGGTGAGTAACACGTAGGCAACCTGCCCTCAAGACTGGGATAACTACCGGAAACGGTAGCTAATACCGGATAGTTGATTTCGCTGCATAG